>JASFHE010000307.1:0-7767 GCA_050123415.1 Desulfobacteraceae bacterium
CGGATTACCGCAGGCAAGGGATCGGAAAACTCCTGGTGAATACCTGCCTGAAAAAACTAAGGGGAGAAGGTATATTAAAATGTCATATTCTTTTATTTAACAGCAATCTTGAAGGATTAAAATTCTGGGAAGCTATCGGCTGGATCCATAGAAATGATATTGGCATAGTATCCAGATTTATTGATTAAATATTCGAATAACGCCTGTTCACCATTATTATCATTTTAAACAAGTAATTCCCTCACCATTTCACTCTCAAATACAGGCCAATTTGCATAATCACCCCAAAAATAATATAATTCCTAGTAATTTACTAGGGTTTATTAACCACTGATAATATTAGTAAAATAGATTTTTATATAAAAAAGCCTAATTGAGTATTATTTTTTCATGAATATATTAAAAATAATCTTCTTTTATTAGAGGGGAAATTATGACAAAAAAAAGCATCTACTTTTCATTGTGTTTTTTATTTTCGAATTCTCAATATCCTGCAGCATGCTTCATGCCCGGATTTCTATGGATAGTGGTTCTCCGGATTCTCACAGTGTGAAGGAACTGAACACTCTTGATGATTATATTAAATATGCCCTTCTGAACAATCCCGGCCTTAAAGCAGCCTATGAAAAATGGCTGGCAGCCCTGGAAAAGGTCGCACCTGCCGGGACCCTGCCCGACCCGAAAATGACATTTGCTTATTACATTAATGAGGTTGAAACCCGCGTAGGGCCACAAAAATATTCAGTCGGCATTAATCAGACATTCCCATGGTTCGGGAAACTGGATCTTAAAAGTAAAGCGGCATCAGAGATGGCAAACGTGGAAAAAGCAAAGTATGACGCGCTGAAATTAATGCTCATATCAAAGATCAAAAAACTATATTACCAGTACAGTTATCTTGCCCAGTCAATCAAGATAACACAGGATAACATCACTCTGGTCTCCAACTTTGAGGATGTAGCCACGGCAAAGTACAAAGGTGGTGCAGGTCTGCAGAACGCGGTTATAAAAATCCAGGTTGAACTCGGGAAACTGGATGACCGCCTTACATCACTGAAGGATTCAATAACACCGGTGGTTGCAAAACTTAACAGCGCCATGAACAGGCCGTCTTCAGCCAGCCTTCCCGTGCCTGAAAATATTCCGGATGAAAAAATATCTATGGATAAATCAGAACTTATTTCCCTTCTCCGATCAGGTAATCCCAAGCTAAAGGCCCTGGATTATATGGCGGAAAAGGACAACTACATGATCGATCTTGCCGGGAAAAATTACTATCCGGATTTCACCCTTGGTTTAAATTATATAAGTACAGAGCCGCGTTATGATGCCACTCCTGCGGATAACGGCAAAGACCCAGTGGTGGCCAGTGTTTCGGTAAACATCCCCCTCTGGCGAAAAAAATACCATTCCATAAAAAGAGAAGCTCAGGCAGAACAGAGGTCGGTCAGGAGAAGCCGGGAGGAAATGGAAAACAACCTTGTAGCCGATCTCGAAATGGCAATATTTGAACTCAGGGATGCTGACAGAAAGATAACATTATACAGAGATACACTGTTAAAAAAGGCAGAGCAGAACGTAAGTATAAACCAGCTTGCTTTTGCCTCTGATAAGGCAAGTTTTCTTGATCTCATAGACGCCCAGAGGGTTTTGCTTGAATTTCAGCTTGCTGAAAAAAAGGCTCTTGCAGATTACGGAAAGGCCCTTGCAGATATTGAAATGTTAACAGCCTGTAATTCAAAGGGGAACTAAAATGAAAAAAAAGATAATTATATATGCCATCATAATACTAGCTGCGTTTTCTCTGGGCTTTTTGTTCGGCAGGAATGGGTCTGATACAACCGTACCCGTGGCAACCCATAACCATGAAGGTTTACAGACACAGTCCAAAATAAAGTACTGGACATGCTCGATGCACCCCCAAATTCACGAGGCCAGACCCGGAAAATGCCCTATCTGCGGCATGGATCTTATTCCGGTATATAACGAAGATACTCAAAATGCTTCAGGGGCGCGTGATTTGAAGATGTCCCCTCTTGCCATGAAACTTGCAGATATTGAGACATCAAAAGTGGAGCGTAAATTTGTACCGGCAGATATAAGACTTGTCGGCAAGGTGGATTACGATGAAACAAAGGTAAAAAATATCACAGCCTGGATCCCCGGCAGGCTTGACCGACTGTTTGTCGACTACACCGGAATCACTGTGAAAAAAGGCGACCACATGGTACTGCTCTACAGCCCCGACCTGCTCACTGCACAGGAAGAACTCATCCAGGCAAAAAAATCTGCAAATGAGTTTAAATCCAGTAACATGAAGATAATGCGTGAGACGGCGATCAAGACCCTTGAGGCAAGCCGTGATAAATTAAGACTATGGGGGCTTACACAGGGACAGATAGACACAATTGAAAAGAGCGGCAAGGCCACAGATCATATAACTATTTACTCCCCGATAAGCGGTGTTGTGGTGAAGAAGAACGTGGATGAGGGTGCCTATGTCAAGACCGGGACAAAACTTTATACCGTGGCTGACCTGTCAAGTATATGGGTAATGCTGGATGCCTATGAGTCCGACCTTGTCTGGTTGAGATATGGTCAGGAGGTTGGTATTGAAACAGAAGCCTATCCCGGAGAAATATTCAAGGGCACCATATCCTTTATTGATCCTATCCTGGATGCAAAGACCCGGACTGTAAAAGTCCGTGTCAATGTGCCGAACAATGAAGGTAAATTAAAACCGGATATGTTTGTGCGCTCTGTCATCCATTCGCGTGTTGCACAATCAGGTAAGATCATGGATGAGGCACTGGCCGGAAAATGGATCTGCCCGATGCATCCCGAAGTGATAAAGGATAAAAAAGGCAATTGTGATATATGCGGCATGCCCCTGGTAACGACCGAAAGTCTTGGATACGCAACAGTAAAAGATACCGGAGAAGATACTGCACCGCTTGTTATACCTGCATCAGCACCCCTGATTACCGGTAAAAGAGCGGTAGTATATGTATCAAAACCGGATAAGGAAGGGGAATTTGAAGGACGTGAAATAATCCTCGGTCCAAGGGTGGGTGATTATTATATTGTAGATCAGGGACTTTCCGAAGGAGAAATGGTCGTCACAAGCGGTAACTTTAAAATTGACAGCGCTCTTCAGATACAGGCAAAACCCAGCATGATGAGCCCTGAAGGAGATGTTGCATCTGCGGGACATGCCAGTCATACCGGTATGGAACAAATGGCCGGCAAAGAGTTATCAGGAAAGAGTAAAGAGTCAGACAAAAAGAATTTCGAAGTGCCTGATGAATTTAAAGAACAGATAGATAATGTGCTGGGTGTTTACTTTAAAATTCAGGACGCTCTGACTAAAGATGATTCAAACGCTGCCCAGAAGCAGGGAAAATCGTTAAAGGAAGCCCTGGATAATGTTAACATGGAGCTTCTTAAGGGAGATGGTTACATGGCATCATGGATGAAGGAGCTTAAGGTGCTTAATGATCAGTCATCGGTTCTTGGATCCGTGTCGGATATAGAGAAGCAGCGTAAATCTTTTGAGCTCATATCCGAAAGCCTGAAATCGGTTATCAAAAAATTCAGCACGGCAGGTAAGCACGCTGTCATAGTCTTCCATTGCCCGATGGCCTTCGATGGAAAAGGCGCCGACTGGCTTCAGGACAATCCGGATCTAAAGAATCCATACTTTGGCAGCGCGATGCTGACATGCGGTGATAAAAAAGAGATCCTGGTTACACGGAGATGAGGAACGGCCAATGAACGATAGTGATAAAAATAATTTTCCTGATAAATTATCCATTCTGGACAGGGTCATCAGGTTCTTTCTTGAAAATAAAATCGTTGTATTTTTAATGATTCTTCTGATCATTTTATGGGGTGTCATGGTTGCGCCCTTTGACTGGAACATTCGTGACCTTCCACGTGACCCTGTCCCTGTTGACGCGATTCCTGATATCGGTGAAAACCAGCAGATTGTTTTTACGAGATGGATGGGCAGGTCTCCCCAGGATGTTGAAGACCAGATATCCTATCCCATGACTGTAGCCCTGCTTGGAATTCCCAGGGTAAAAACAGTACGAAGCTATTCCATGTTCGGCTTTTCAACAATATATGTTATCTTCAAGGAAGATGCGGAATTCTACTGGTCACGCTCAAGGGTCCTTGAAAAACTGAACAGCCTGCCTCCGGGCACGCTCCCCGATGGGGTCCAGCCTACTCTGGGCCCGGATGCGACCGCCCTTGGCCAGATATACTGGTACACTCTTGAAGGTCGTGATCCCAAAGGAAATCCCACGGGAGGATGGAACCTTCAGGAACTCCGTTCCATTCAGGACTACACGGTAAGATATGCACTCATGGGCGCAGAGGGAGTAAGTGAGGTTGCGTCCGCGGGAGGCTTTGTCAAGGAATATCAGATCGATGTTGATCCTGATGCAATGCGGGCCTGGAATGTGTCCCTTGAAGATATCTTTAAGGCGGTAAAAATGTCCAACAAGGATGTCGGGGCAAGGACAATAGAAATAAACCGTGTAGAATATGTCATAAGAGGCATAGGTTTTGTTAAGAAGATTTCGGATCTTGAAGATGCGGTAATAAAGGTCAACAACAACGTGCCGGTTTATATTAAAAATATTGCACATGTCTCACTTGGACCGGCCTTAAGGCGTAGCGTCCTTGACAAGGAGGGTGCAGAGGTAGTTGGCGGTGTCGTAATTGTCAGGTATGGAGATAATCCACTTGCAGCTATAAAGAACGTTAAAAAGAAGATCGCGGAAATAGCTCCTGGATTACCCCAAAAGACCCTCGCAGACGGCACAGTAACCAAGGTGACCATTGTGCCCTTTTATGATAGGACCAAGCTTATCAATGAAACTCTCGGGACCCTTGATTCTGCCCTGACCGAAGAAATACTTGTAACCATAATCGTTATTGTCTTTATGCTGATGCACCTGAGGAGTTCCCTGCTGGTGTCAGGGCTGTTGCCGCTTGCAGTTCTCATGAGCTTTATCGCCATGAAACTGTTTAAAGTGGATGCAAATATAGTGGCCCTGTCAGGTATTGCCATCGCCATAGGCACAATGGTGGATATGGGTATTGTACTGTGCGAAAACATAATAAGACGGCTTGAAGAAGCCTCGCCTGGCGAGAATTTACTGATCGTGATCTTCAAAGCATCGAGTGAAGTGGCAAGCGCAGTCCTTACTGCGGTACTTACAACGGTTATAGGCTTTCTTCCCGTCTTTACGATGCAGGCAGCCGAAGGGAAACTTTTTAAACCACTTGCCTTCACAAAGACATTCGCGCTTGTATCTTCCGTGATAGTAGCTATTACATTGATCCCGCCCCTGGCCCATATTCTCTTTGCCGGAAAGATCAAAGGAAACAAGTTAAAGACAGTCATGAACTGGCTCTTTATTATCGCAGGACCTATCATTCTCATAAAAGTAAAATGGTATATCGGACTGGTTATCTTTCTGATGGGGGCATATAACCTTCTTGGAAAAAGAATCCCGGAAAAAATAAAAAAATTTACGCCTTTTGCCACAAGCGCAGCGGCTATCCTTATATTCACAGGAATACTGAGCGGACACTGGCTCCCTATGGGACCGGAACAGGGAATGATACGTAACTTTATTTTTGTTGCAATAGTAATCGGGGGGCTGCTGTTTCTTGTCAAGCTGTTTATAGGTATTTATGAACCCATTTTACGCATTTGCTTGGCCCACAAAAAAACGTTCCTGGTTTTACCCCTTATAATTCTTCTATTCGGGGGAATGACCTGGATGGGCTTTGACAAATTCTTTGGATGGCTTCCTGACGGAATTAGAAACAGCAGGATTGTCTCGGATATTGCCTATAAATTCCCGGGACTGGGGAAGGAATTCATGCCTCCGCTGGATGAAGGCTCATTTCTCTATATGCCTACAACCATGCCGCATGCATCAATTGGCGAGGCACGAGATGTGTTGCAGAAACAGGACATGGCCTTTAAAAGCATCCCGGAGATAGAATCGGTTGTCGGAAAACTCGGGCGGGCTGATACCCCGCTTGACCCTGCGCCAATATCAATGATCGAAACTATTATTAATTATAAAAGCATGTACCTTGTGGATGGCAAAGGGAAACGTACTACCTTCCGGTTTGATTCCGGTGGCACAGATTATTTCCGTGCGCCGGATGGAGCACCTTTATCAGCGCCGGATGGTTTACCCTATTATGTAAAAGGTAAATATGAAAGAGACGGATCAAATCAACTGATCCCCGATAAGGATGGTAAATCCTTTCGTCTATGGAGACCGCGACTTGATCCCGATTTAAATGAAGGCAGAGAAGAATGGAAGGGCATTCAGAAACCGGACGACATTTGGGATGAAATTGTAAATGCAGGTAAAATACCCGGCACGACTTCCGCTCCCAAACTACAGCCCATAGCAGCAAGGATTGTCATGCTCCAGAGCGGCATGAGGGCCCCAATGGGCATAAAGGTAAAGGGGCCGAGCCTGGAAACCATCGAAAGAGTAGGTCTTGAGCTTGAAAAATTCCTCAAGGACGTGCCTTCCATAGAGCCGTCCGCTGTTATTGCGGACAGGATAGTAGGGAAGCCATATCTGGAAATCAACATCGACCGCAAGGCAATTGCAAGGTACGGCATAATGCTTGAAAAGGTGCAGAATGTAATTGAAATTGCAGCCGGAGGAAAACCCATAACCACTACAGTGGAAGGCAGAGAGCGCTATCCCGTCAGGATAAGGTATAAACGGGAATTGCGGGACAGTATTGAGGATCTTGGACATATACTGGTTTCCGGTGCAGGCGGTGTGCAGATACCACTGTCGCAGCTTGCTGGGATAAAATACGTAAGGGGGCCGCAGGTAATAAAAAGTGAAGACACCTTCTTAACAGGGTATGTTCTCTTTGATAAAAGGGAGGGCTGGGCCGAGGTTGATGTGGTCGATCAGGCGAAAGCATTCCTCGAAAGCAAGATTAAAAGCGGTGAATTTGTAATACCCGCAGGTGTCAGCTATTCATTTGCAGGCAGCTATGAAAATGAGGTTAGATCAGAGAGGAAGCTTAAGATTGTCCTTCCCGTGGCGCTTTTTGCTATCTTTATGATCCTCTATTTTCAGTTTAAATCCGTCAGTACAACCAGCCTCGTTTTCAGCGGCGTTCTGGTGGCCTGGGCAGGTGGTTTTATACTACTATGGTTTTACGCCCAGCCCTGGTTTATGGATTTCAGCATCTTTGGCACTAATATGCGTGATTTTTTTCAGGTTCACCCTATAAATCTCAGCGTCGCTGTCTGGGTAGGTTTTCTGGCCCTGTTCGGAATAGCTACTGATGATGGTGTAATTATGGCAACATATCTTAACCAGGCATTTGATAAAAGTGAATTTAAAACAATAGAAGATGTACGCAGAGCAATCCTTGAGGCAGGGAAGAGGAGAGTTCGTCCATGCATGATGACAACTGCAACAACCATACTTGCTTTAATACCTGTACTTGCCTCCACAGGGCGTGGCAGTGACATTATGGTACCAATGGCTATTCCATCTTTCGGTGGAATGCTTATAGTTATAATAACGATGTTTGTTGTTCCTGTATCCTACTGCTGGATCAGGGAAATAAAATTTAAACAAAAAAGATAAGTCAACAGGAGATTTGTACCATGAAAAAAATTCTTAGGGAATCGGCAATTACGAATATACCGTATTAGGATAGATAGCTATATCCCACCACGGCAGATCGGGTGAC
>JASFHE010000308.1:0-7767 GCA_050123415.1 Desulfobacteraceae bacterium
GCCATGTCTGCTCCGGTCGCCATGGTCGTTATTTTTTTACTTATGCTGGTCTTCTTCAGGAAGCTCGTTCTGATAATATCTCCCATGATAGTTGCAATGGCATCGGTTATCATCACGATGGGGACTTTGATTATAGCTGGATTTCCGGTCCATATAATGAGCAGCATGATACCCATATTTATAATGCCCATCGCGGTGCTTGATTCCGTACATATTATAAGTGAGTTTTTTGAACTGTACCAGCAGACAAAGAGCAGGCGTGAAACAATGCGCAGGGTGATGGATGAATTATTCACCCCCATGCTCTACACATCCCTTACTTCGGCGGCCGGTTTCGGTTCTCTTGCACTTACGCCCATTCCCCCGGTACAGGTATTCGGCATATTTGTAGCTCTCGGGATTATGGTTGCATGGGTTCTGACCATCATCTTTATCCCTGCCTATGTAATGTTCTTAAAGCCTGCGACTCTGGATAAATTTGGTGCAGTTCACGCTTCCGGAGAACATGATGCAGTTACCTGGACAGGACAGATAATGGCCGCTGTCAGCAGGTTTACATATAAATACGCCAGAACCATATTAACCGCATCGGCTATACTTATAATAATATCAGCCTATGGAATGAGCCTGATAAACATAAATGACAATCCGGTTAAATGGTTTACAAAGTCCCATCCCATCCGTGTTGCAGATAGGGTTTTAAATTCACACTTTGGAGGCACTTACATGGGATACCTTGCCCTGTCAGCGGAAGATGAAAAATACAATCCTGACTCTTTTATAGAAGATTTCAAAAACAGGGCCGGGAAAAGAGCAGAAGAACTTGATTTTGCCGAGGCAACAAAAATATTTGCCGAGCTTGACAATACAATCACCGAACTGGCTAATTCTTCTACGTCCAGCAGGGAGGTATACGATAAAGTCTCCGAAATAATAAATAAAAGACTGGAAACAGCAAGTGATGACGATGCCTATGCGTGGGATGAGGCAAGCCTTTTTGTTGAAGAGGAAAAACAGCGGGACCAGGTCTTCAAAGATCCGAAGGTTTTAGGCTATATTTCGGATTTACAGAAAGCATTAATTAATACACATATTGTAGGCAAATCCAATTCACTTTCGGATATTGTAAAGACAGTACACAGGGAGCTTTTTGAGGGAAAAGAAGAAAACTACCGGATACCTGACACTTCAAGGGCTGTTGCGCAGTGTATGATAAGCTATCAGTCCAGTCACAGACCAGGTGATCTATGGCATTTTGTTACACCCGACTACAGGAAAAGCAGTATCTGGGTCCAGCTGAAAAGCGGTGATAACAAAGATATGTCAGCGGTTGTAAAAAGCATTAATAATTATATTGCCGGTAATCCTCCGCCCGTACCGCTCAAGACCGAATGGTTCGGGCTTACATATATTAATGTTGTCTGGCAGCAGAAGATGGTGACCGGAATGCTCCAGGCCTTTGCAGGAAGCTTTCTTGTTGTATTCCTTATGATGACGGTACTGTTCCGTTCGGCATTATGGGGCATTCTTTCAATGATTCCCCTCACAATAACAATCGGTGCAATCTATGGCGTAGTAGGACTGGTCGGGAAAGACTATGACATGCCGGTTGCCGTATTGAGCTCCATGACACTTGGTCTGGCAATTGACTTTGCCATACATTTCCTGGCAAGAAGCAGACAGATGTATCCCTCCCTCAAATCATGGGAAAAGACATCCCCTGCAATCTTCGCGGAACCGGCCAGGGCAATAATGAGAAACATTATTGTAATAGCCGTGGGCTTTCTGCCACTGCTGCTGGCCCCTCTTACACCCTATAAAACAGTTGGCGCTTTGCTTGCCGCCATACTCTTCGTTTCAGGCGCAGGCACCCTTCTGCTTTTACCTGCCCTTATGAAGGTACTGGAAAAGAAGCTGTTTAAAATTAAGCCTGTTGCAGGTCAGTGCTGTAACTGTATTGCCTGTGGCGTTGCATCCATAACACTTGTTGTCCTTATTGCTCTGACACTGAATTCATTTGTAAATGTTACATGGTCAACACTCACATGGATAGGAATTGTCATTATACCGATAATGGCTATTGGATGCGGATTAATGTCAAGACGTGAAAAATGTAAAATACTGAATGATCAGGAGGTTATTTAAAATGACTGATAATAAAATAGTAAAATCCGTGTTTTTTTTGTTGTTTATGCTGTTCTGCCTTTCTTTAACAACGGCAATGTACGCGGCTCAGGGAGATATCACTGAAGTTGATCAGATAGTGAGCCGCACAAACAGTGTTGCCTATTATCAGGGCGCTGACGGTAAAGCCAAAGTAAATATGACAATATATGACAGCCAGGGAAGGACACGGGAACGAAGACTCACTATTCTTCGCTGGGATCAACCTGCCCCTGATGGAAAAGCCGGGGATGAATACTGCGGAGCCCAGAAGATATACGCCTATTTTGACAGGCCTGCGGATGTAAACAAGACTGTCTTTTTGGTATGGAAAAACATGGACAGGGATGATGACCGCTGGATGTACTTGCCGGCACTGGACCTTGTTAAAAGGATCTCATCGACTGATAAAAGGACCAGCTTTGTGGGCTCGAACTTTTATTACGAAGATGTTTCGGGACGGAATATAAATGATGATACTCACGAACTCATAAAAACGACCAATGATTACTATGTCCTGAAAAATACTCCAAAAGATCCGGGCCTTGTTGAATTCGCGTATTATGAGATGTGGATACATAAGGCCAGCTTTACTGTCGTGAAAACGGACTACTATGACAAAGAAAACAGGAAATACCGCACCTATGAGGCACTGGCGGTTGATAACATCCAGGATTTTCCGACAGTAACAAAATCAAAAATGACGGATCTAAGGACAAACGGATATACAATCCTTGAATACTCAGATGTTGAATATAACATTGGTATCTCAGAGGATATCTTTACTGAAAGGTATCTCAGAAGACCTCCGAGGAAATATTTGAAATGATATTAACAGATATAAAATTGTTTTTTATCCTGTTCAGCATACTCTTAATAATGCTGTTTACTCAAAACCTTTACGCCAATGAAGGTCCTGCCCTGCCAAAGGGATTACTGTCAGGAAATAGTATAGAGAAAAGAGAAACCAACACAAAAGGAACTATAACTTTTCCGTTTACAGGGTTTATAGAAGCGCGCAGTGGCAGACGACTTTATGATGATGCCTATGAGAAAGACAGTTCCATTGGAGAGGTCAGACTCCAGCTTGAGATGGAAAAACAACTGAACAGGTTTCTGATCGAACTCACTACGGATATTTACTATGATGCGGTCCCCGAAGATCACTCCGTTGATCTGGAAAAGGGTGAAGGCTTTATTGATTTAAGGGAATTGAGCGTATCCTTTTCTGTTTTTGATTTTATGGACATAAAGGCGGGACGCCAGGTGCTTACATGGGGCACGGGTGACCTTGTATTTATCAATGATCTTTTTCCCAAGGACTGGCAGTCTTTTCTTATCGGAAGAGATACTGAATATCTGAAGGCACCGTCAGATGCCTTTAAGGCAAGTATATTTACCGGTCCTGCTAATATTGACATTGTCTACACGCCAGAGTTTGATCCTGACAGGTTTATTACAGGAGAGCGGTTATCCTACTGGAACGGTTACCGCATTGCAGGGAGAGACAGTATTATTCAGGCAGACAGACCCGGTGACTGGTTCGATAATGATGAGTGGGCTGTAAGACTCTCTAAAAATATAAAGGGAAATGAGTTTGCCCTGTATGGCTATCATGGATACTGGAAAAGCCCCGGTGGTATGGATGCATCTACCTCCAGGTATATCTTTCCGCAATTAAACGTATATGGTGCAAGTATTCGCGGACAGACAGGAAAAGGAATAGGCAATATTGAGGCAGGATATTATGACTCCGGTGATGACAGCAGCGGGAACAACCCCCTGGTCAACAACAGCCAGTTTCGACTTCTTGTTGGCTATGAACAGGATCTTCCGAGGCTGGCTTCAGACCTGACAGCAGGATTTCAGTATTACCTTGAACACATGATGGATCATGACGAATACCTGAGCACACTGCCTTCAGGTATGACTGCCGCTGATGAAGACAGGCATTTATTCACATTAAGAATCACCAGGCTTTTCCTGAACCAGAACCTGACATGTTCGCTTTTCACCTATTATTCTCCGTCCGATCAGGATTTTTATATACTGCCTAATGTGAATTATAAGTTTACAGATAACCTGGAAGCAGAGATGGGCGCCAACATTTTTGGAGGAGAATACCCGAATACCTTTTTCGGTCAGTTTCATGACAATACCAATATGTTTATGGCTGTTCGGTATAATTACTGATATTATGACGAAATATTCAAAAATCCACGACCCTGTTTTTCTGCCTTTTCATCAGGGAATAATTTTGCAAATAATGCGATCGAACTGCGGACAGCATTCACGGCATCTTCAAGGGTTGATGAAGCATCAATATCTCCCTCTCCCGTGCTTTTTTGGACCCATGGAATTATTTCCGCAATTTCTTTATAAATGACATCATCAAGCTTCTCTGCCAGATCAGTCAGGATTTCACCGTCATCAAAGGTTTTTTCTTTGTTCTTTAATTTTGCTTTGAGTGCCTGACTGGCAAAACGCAGAGATGCCTGACATGAAGTATCGTAATCAGGCTGTTCAGTGAAAATATTAGATACAGCAATATCATAATCACCCTTTGCATGAGCGATAGAGCTGTCCGGATGATTTTTTACGGAGTTGAGCGTTTTCTGCCCGTACAGGTAATCTTTTAAAAGCTGGATCTGCTCTTTTGTATCGAGGTTTGCGGCCGTTTCAGGAGTTATCTCTTTTACATTCCAAAGGATGTTTACTTCAGGTATTTTTTTATTATTTATCGTATACCATCTCTCTTTTATTTCGAGATCCTCATCGATTGTCTTGTTTACTAATCCTTCTTCTTCCTTCAGAATCACTTCATAGGGTTCGTCTTTAATTATCAGGATATAACTGTCTGACTCCGGTTTATGCATTAACTGTTCTCCTTATTACTAATATATTATTGCCTGCCAGAATACCCTATTATCACAGCAAATTAAAGAGAAGTCAGGGCATCAGCCCAGGAAATTGCTTCAAGGAAGTGTTCAGGAAATTTTTCACCCTTAATCTGGACTTTCTTCGTCAATTGCGAGAAACCTTCCCAGTCACCTCTTTCATAACATTTCACGATATCAAGGTAATGCTTCAGGTTTCCCTCTCCGTTAATAAGGGCGATTTTGATGGCTTCTGCAAGAGGCAGTTTCGCCATTATATTTTCCATTGTATCATCCAGAAGTGCATCAATAGAAGAAAACAGTCCCAGAGTAAAAAGCTCTGAAGAATCCGGCCGGGAAACAATGCTTTTGGCTATTAATTCGCCGAACTTGGCTCTTATAACAGAGCTGCGTATTAATTCATCAGGCTTATCCTGAGACAGGTTTGTCATTGCTATTAAAGACAGAAAACTTCTTATTCCCTTTTCACCCAGCAGGACAATTGCCTGTTTTATAGATGAAATTTCATTCATTCTTCTGTAGTAAGCTGAATTAATATATCTCAGCAATTTATAGGAGATGGAGACATCCCTTGTGATGATTTCCTCAACTTTTGAAAACTTGAAATGTCGCTGATTCACCTCGGACATAATTTCAAGCATATTGATCTGCGCTGGAGAGATATCCTTGCCTCCGATAATTTCGGGTTTACTGAAAAAATAACCCTGAAAATATTCAAAACCCATATTCAAAGCAGCTTCAAACTCTTCATTTGTTTCAACTTTTTCGGCAAGGAGTTTCTTATTATATTTTCTTAATTTTTCTACCAGTCGGGTCATTTTATCCGGAGACATGGCACGGAAGTCGCATTTAATTATATCTGCAACTGCAATAAGAGGCTCCATCCCTTTGCGATAAAAAAAGTCATCCAGTGCAATAGTATAACCCTTTTTTGATAATTCTTTACAGGCATTAATTACTTCATTATCAGGCTCTACATCTTCAAGTATTTCAACAACCATACTTTCATTCGGGAAAAATTCAGGAAATCCTTCAACAAGAAGTTTTTTAGTAAAATTGATAAAGGCCACACTATTTCCAACAAGTCTATCAATGCCGATATTTAAAAAACTGTTTGATAAAACTCCCGAAGTAGCAATGTCCCCATCAACTCCTGAAAACACATTTTCCATACTGTCTCTGAAGAGCAGTTCATAACCGTATATCTTTTTTTCTTGATTGAAGATGGGCTGTCTGGCTAAATATATATCCATTATTATTTCTCATTACAGTTTCTATAGTAATAATTGAAATAAAAATGCAAAAAGCATACCCTTTTTAAAAAAAGGATGGAATAAATTTATTTAAAAAACAGATTTATATTAACAATCACATCTTACTGATATAAATACGTTTTTATAGGCAGATTACCGGTTGTAATGTCTTAAAGCCGGAACGCAGGCAGTTTGACAGCTCCGAGCGTCAAATTTCAATTGATTTAGATTTATACTGGAAAACTATTTCCAAAACTTTGATTATTACTAATAAAGCCATGAAAAACCCTTCAGAAAAAGAAATATTTATAGCAGCCTTTTTAAGAGAGCAGGGATTACCTGAAAATAGCTATGCCATATCCATACTGGCAGGTGACGGTTCAGCAAGGCTCTTTCAAAGAATTGAGCCAAACGACACAAAACTGACATACGTTTTTATGGAGAATCCACCCATAAACGATTTCATTGAAAAGGAGAACCTGGCCTACCTGAAGATAGGGAACCATATGCTTGCCAGAGGAATCCCGCTTCCCGGAATACTTAAATATGATCTGGACACGGGCTGTTTTATTCTGGAAGACATGGGTGACAGGCTTCTTCAGGAGGAGGCGCTGAAAAGTGAAAACAGGATCAAACTGTATGAAGATATAATTGAAACACTGATCAGGCTTCAGATAGACGGGAGAGAAGGGTTTGATACTGCATGGTGCTGCCAGACGCCTTATTATGATTCTTCATTAATGAGAGAAAAAGAGGCATGGTATTTCAGGGATTCTTTTTTAAGGGATTATATCAATACCGATGTTGACCTTTCCATGCTTGACGAACCATTTGAACATATTATTACCATGGCGGAAAAGGCGGAAAAAAATTATCTCCTTCACAGGGATTTTCAGTCAAGGAATATAATGTGCCGCAGCGAAGGTATTTCTATCCTTGACTGGCAGGGAGCAAGGCTGGGGCCCCTGGCATATGATCTCGCTTCGCTGATCTTTGATCCCTATGTTGACCTGTCCGAAAATGAAAGAAGGCATTTTATCGAAGTCTATGCATCATTATTGAAAAGTATAAACAATGATGCGGTTGAGTCTTTTAAAAGATACTTTCACTATATCGCCCTCATGCGAAACCTCCAGGTGCTGGGGGCATACTCATTTCTTTCCATAAAACAGGGGAAAAAGTATTTTGAAAAATATATCCCCACAGCATTAAAGTCATTGAAAACACTGCTTGATGAGATAGCGGATCCCGGGATTTCACCACTGATCGACATTATCAGGGGACTCAAAACATAAAATATTGATTTACAGATCATTCCTTTGTGTTATCAAGAATAACATGCTCCTTTACAATCCATAAACCTCCCGGTTTCATCTCGGCAAATTTAGCACCGTCTATCGCCAGTTCTTTTCCTTCCTCCGAGTGAATAAAATCCATTGATTTTTTAAAGGCAT
>JASFHE010000309.1:0-7750 GCA_050123415.1 Desulfobacteraceae bacterium
TTGATACAAGGGCGCTTACAAGGCATATCAGGCTCGAAGGGGCCATGAAAGGGGCTGTCTCAACAAAGATCACCGATCCTGATCAATTAGTCGAAATAGCAAGGAAATCTCCTGATATTAAGGGCGCAGACCTTGTAAAAGTCGTTACCTGTGCGAAGCCGGTGCTGTGGAGAGATGGAAAGGCGACTGAAATTGAGGGTGACCTGAAAGATTTTACCTGGCCGCAGGATATCGGTAAATGGCGTGTTGTTGCCATGGATTATGGTGTTAAATACAATATTTTAAGGTCTCTTGAACGAAACGACTGCAATATTCTGGTCCTGCCTGCCGGAACCGATTCAGAAACCATCAATATGCTCAAACCCGATGGTCTCTTCTTAAGTAACGGTCCCGGCGATCCTGCTGCAGTGACCTACGCGGTTGATACCATAAAACAGCAGATCGGAAGAAGACCCATATTTGGAATATGTCTCGGACATCAGCTTCTCGGGCTTTCCCTTGGAGGCGAGACATATAAACTCAAGTTCGGTCACAGGGGCGGGAATCAGCCTGTGCAGGATCTCCTTACAGGAAAAGTGGATATAACATCACAGAATCATGGATTCTGTCTTGATATGGATTCCCTTAAAGACCCTGATGTTGAAGTAAGTCATATTAACCTTAACGACAATACCGTTGAAGGTTTATTTCATAAGAAAATACCGCTTTTTTCAGTTCAATACCATCCTGAGGCCTCACCAGGACCGCATGATGCGGATTATCTCTTTGAAAGGTTTGTGGGGATGATGGAAGAGAATAGGGGGAAATAAAAGAATGGCATAAGGCGCATGGCTCAAGGCACAAGGAAAAAGCTTAAAACATCAAGTCCTTGCGCCTTGCGCCCTGAGCCTTGTGCCGGTTAATCAAAGTCGAGATATTATTAATGTTAAATTAATCAGTTAGAAAACTATATTTACGCACTAGAAAGCTCTTATGCCTAAAAGAACAGACATTAAAAAAATATTAATTATAGGTTCAGGTCCGATCATTATCGGTCAGGCCTGTGAATTTGACTATAGTGGGACTCAGGCCTGTAAGGCACTTAAAGAAGAAGGTTATGAAGTTGTTTTAATCAACAGTAACCCGGCCACAATTATGACCGATCCTGAGACAGCCCATCGGACATATATTGAACCCATAACACCTGAAATAGTTGCAAAGGTTATCGAAAAGGAGAGGCCACAGGCAATACTCCCCACACTGGGCGGTCAGACAGGTCTCAATACGGCGGTTAAAGTAGCTGAAACTGGAATTCTGGATAAACTTGGCGTTGAAATGATCGGCGCATCCATTCCGGTTATACAGAAGGCAGAAGACCGCGAGCAGTTCAGGGACGCCATGAGCAGGATCAACCTGAGGGTTCCTAAAAACGGTATTGTCCGGAACATGGACCAGGCCAGGGAAGTAGCCGAGCAGATCGGTTATCCTCTTATTATTAGGGCCAGCTTTACCCTTGGCGGCATTGGCAGCGGTGTTGCATACAACAAGGAAGAGATGGAGACCATAGCCAGTGCCGGTCTTGATGCCAGTATGATTAACGAAGTCATTATTGAAGAATCTCTCATTGGCTGGAAAGAATATGAGCTCGAGGTTATGAGAGACTTCAAGGACAATGTTGTTATCATATGCTCCATAGAAAACTTTGACCCAATGGGAGTGCATACAGGTGACAGTATAACTGTTGCACCTGCCCAGACCCTTACTGACAGGGAATATCAGATGATGCGCGATGCAGCAATTGATATTATCCGGGAGATAGGTGTTGAAACAGGCGGATCAAATATACAGTTTGCCATACATCCTGATAATGGTGAGATGATTGTTATCGAGATGAACCCGAGGGTTTCCAGAAGTTCTGCTCTGGCATCCAAGGCAACAGGTTTCCCTATAGCAAAGATAGCCGCCAAACTGGCAGTAGGGTATACCCTTGATGAAATAGCCAATGATATAACACGAGAAACACGCGCATCATTTGAACCCACTATTGACTACTGTGTTGTAAAAATACCCAGGTGGACTTTTGAAAAATTTCCCGGTGCCCAGGACAGTCTGACTACTTCGATGAAATCTGTTGGCGAGACAATGTCAATTGGAAGGACATTCAAGGAATCTCTGCAAAAGGCAATAAGGTCCCTCGAGATAGGCCGTTTTGGTCTGGGATCAGATACATCCGAAGCTGAAGAAGATCCTGATCTTAATGAAATCGAAGAAAGATTAATAAATCCCAATTCCAAAAGGCTTTTCTATATACGTGAGGCATTTAAATACAACCTGACAATAGAGAGAATTTATGAGCTATCCTCCATCGATCCCTGGTTTCTTTTCAATGTAAAACAGATTTATGACATGGAGATGAAACTGAAGGAGATGAGTAGGAATAATATGGATGTCATGGACTGGGACCCGGATTTTTTAAAGCAGGTAAAGGAATACGGCTTTTCGGATGTTCAGCTTGCCCTTTTATTTAACCGGACCGAGCAGGAAGTCAGGGAAATAAGGAAAATTAAAGGAGTTGAGCCGGTCTATAAACTTGTCGATACATGTGCTGCCGAGTTTGAGGCATATACTCCCTATTATTACTCCACATATGAACAGGAAAATGAGATAAGAAAAACTGACAGAAAAAAGGTGATTATTCTTGGCGGCGGCCCGAACCGGATAGGGCAGGGTATTGAGTTTGACTACTGCTGTGTCCAGGCATCATTTGCCCTGAGGGAGATGGGTATTGAAAGCATCATGGTCAACAGTAATCCTGAAACGGTAAGTACGGACTATGACATATCCGATAAGCTCTATTTTGAACCGCTTACACGGGAAGATGTTCTCAATATAATAGAACAGGAAAAACCGGAAGGCCTGATTGTTCAGTTTGGTGGCCAGACCCCGCTGAATATATCCGTACCTCTGGCCGAAGCCGGTGCAAAGATACTTGGTACAAGCCCTGACAGTATTGACAGGGCTGAGGACAGGGAAAGATTCCAGATACTGCTTAAAAACCTGGATATTCTTCAGCCGCCCAACGGCATAGCTACAAACAAGGACCAGGCAATAAAAATAGCTGAGGAGATAGGCTATCCTGTTGTTGTGCGGCCCTCATTTGTCCTTGGCGGAAGGGCAATGGAAATTGTCTACGACAGCGCTGATCTCCAGTATTATATGGAAACTGCTGTTAAGGTATCACCCGGGAAACCTGTCCTGATAGACAAATTTCTTGATCATACCACAGAGATCGATGTTGATGCCATATCTGATGGGACTGATACCATAGTAGGCGGTATTATGGAACATATTGAGGAGGCCGGTGTGCATTCCGGCGACAGCGCCTGTGTTCTTCCGCCTATTTCCCTTGCTCCTTCGGTTATTGATCAGCTTAAAATCCACACAAAGGCCATTGCCAAGGAACTGAATGTAATCGGATTGATGAACATCCAGTACGCAATAAAGGATGGCATAATTTATGTCCTTGAGGTCAATCCGCGTGCTTCAAGAACTATTCCCTTTGTTAGCAAGGCAACGGGTGTATCTCTCGCAAAACTTGCGACAAAGGTAATAATGGGATGCAGCCTTAAGGAACTGGGATTGACAGAAGAAATAGTGCCTGTCCATGTTTCATGCAAGGAATCGGTCTTTCCCTTTACCCGGTTTCAGGGCGTGGATACCATACTTGGCCCCGAGATGAAATCAACCGGAGAAGTAATGGGGATAGACAGTACCTTTGAACTGGCATTTGCCAAATCCCAGCTTGCGGCCGGGCAAAAGCTTCCTTTGTCAGGAACCGTGTTTGTGAGTGTAAAGGACAGTGACAAGGAAGATGTGTTAAAGCCGGTAAGTGTTCTTAATGATGTTGGTTTTTATATAATTGCTACAAAAGGAACTGCTGCTTTCCTCAGGGAGCATGGCATTCCGGTTAAGGATGTCAATAAAGTAAGGGAGGGCAGGCCGCATATTGTGGATATGATTAAAAATGGTGAAATCAGTCTTGTAATCAATACCACAAGTGACAAAAAGGCCATCTCCGAATCATTCTCCATAAGGAGAAGCGCCCTTGTTCTTGGCATCCCCTATACAACAACCATAGCAGGTGCAGATGCCACTGCCTTGGCAATAAAATCAATGGTCGAAGGCAAGATCGATGTGAAGACAATACAGGAATATCACAATATTTAATTCAGAGTTTACCATGGAATGTTATTGCAGTAAAAAAAATGTAAAGCCAAAACCGGACAGGCCCAAAGACGAATGCGGGATATTTGCTATCTATCATCATGAAGACGCTGCCAAGCTTACCTATTTTGGCCTTTATGCCCAGCAGCACAGGGGACAGGAATGCGCCGGTATTGTAGTATCGGATGGCGATTGTGTACTTGAACACAAGGCAATGGGGCTTGTTCCGGACATTTTTGATGATAAGATCCTGGACAGACTTAAAGGAAATATCGCACTTGGACATGTAAGATATTCTACCACTGGATCATCAGTTATTACCAATGCCCAACCTTTTAGAATAAAACACGCCGGTAAATGCCTTGCAATAGCTCATAATGGCAATCTGGTAAACGCACACAGTATTCGAGGGCAGCTTGAAGATGACGGTTCGATCTTTCAGACAAGTATGGACAGTGAGATAGTCCTTCACCTTGTTGCCAAATCCCTTAAGGAAGGCCTTGAAAAGGCTATGATTAATACAATGACCATGATTAAAGGCGCTTATTCTCTTGTAATAATGACAGAGGATACACTTATTGCGGTACGCGATCCCAACGGTTTCAGGCCCCTTTGTCTTGGCCGGTTGAATGGGGGTTACGTTATAGCGTCCGAAACCTGTGCCTTTGATCTGGTTCAGGCCGAATATATAAGAGATGTTGAACCGGCAGAAATCCTGATTATTAACAAAGATGGTTTAAAGAGCATTAAACCTGAAGCGCCCCAGAGAAAGGCTTATTGCATATTTGAACTCATCTATTTTGCCAGACCCGACAGCAACCTTTTTGGACAGAATGTATATATGTTCCGAAAAAAACAGGGGCAGCTTTTAGCCGAAGAATTTTCTGTTGAAGCTGATCTTGTAATGCCTTTCCCGGATTCCGGTAATTATGCTGCCATAGGTTTCGCCCAGGCATCGACAATCCCTCTTGAGATGGGTGTAATCAGGAATCACTACATAGGAAGGACCTTTATTCAGCCTTCCCAGACCATGCGTGATTTTGGAGTTAAGGTAAAGCTGAATCCTGTAAAAGAATTATTCAAGGACAAACGTGTCTTGATTATTGAAGACTCTATTATCAGGGGAACAACTTCAAGAACAAGAATCCAGACCCTGCGTCAGATAGGAGCAAAGGAAGTGCATATGCTGGTTTCATGCCCGCCCCATCGTTTTCCATGTCATTACGGAATAGACTTTTCAACAAAGGGTGAACTTATAGCGGCACAAAAGAGTGTGGATGAAATCAGGGATTTTATAGGCCTGGACAGCCTTGGCTACCTGAGTATTGAAAATGTAGTAAAGGCAACCCATATCCCGAGGTCAGATCTTTGCCTTGCATGTTTTGATGGGAATTATCCTGTACCTGTTGAAGAAGGAACAGGTAAGTTTTCATTGGAGTGATTTAAGGCATTCCCCATTTCTTGAATATATCTTTGTATATTTCCGGCTGAGGAAAGTTCGATGCCATCATCATCTGTTCATTTGCAAACATTGATTCCTTAAAGAAAAGCTTTAAATCTTTCATGAAACTATCCAGCTTTGCAGCTGGTATTGAAAAAATCATTTCACCTGCTTGGGTGAGTGCCCTTACATATTCGCCGGGGTCAGGAAGCGTGATTCCATACTCATTGTGAAGAATGGGCGATGTTACTGCCCATGCACACGAGAATGGGAAAAAATAAGATTTGATTCCTGGTCTTTCCTCTTCACCAATAGATAGAAGCATGCTCCTGAGCTGATTTGTATCGGAATAGATAAGTACAAGATCCGGCTCAAAGGAAGTAGTTTTAAGAGGTGCGGATAAAATCCCAGTATATTTTCCATGCTCAAATCCTTCATATTGTTTACCGGCGCCAGAGGCAGGGGATTCTGGAGGAGGCACAAATCCATAAGCTATGACCGGTCCCGGACACCAGCTGTCTTCCTTGAACATGGCAACAGTCAGTCCGTCACGCCTGGAAAGGGCAAATGCCTGGCACTGGGCGTAATGCTTACCATTATCTTTTTCAGGTCTCAGAGCGCTTTCGGGTATGTCTGATTCTTTTTCCAACATCTTCACTGCTATTGGTGATGACTGTAAACGCAGTAATGATGCAAGTTCTTGTCCATATTTTTGATGTTTTTTAATGTTCGGCATTTTTTTCCTTTATTAAAACGAGTGAATTTCCTTGTGCAGCCTTACATTTTCCTTAAAAGATTATTACAGTCTGGCAAGTAAGACGAGGAATGAAAAAATGAAAATGTCTTGAGGCCGTCATTCCCCTGCTTGCCTGTCGGCGCCATAGCTTTTGCGCGGGATTCTTACTGGTTCAGTTGAT
Organism: Desulfobacteraceae bacterium; assembly: GCA_050123415.1. Taxonomy (GTDB): domain Bacteria; phylum Desulfobacterota; class DSM-4660; order Desulfatiglandales; family HGW-15; genus JAAZBV01. Next base: position 6,562 of record JASFHE010000309.1, read on the forward strand.
CAAGAAATAGTTGCGGTAGTTTATCATTTAAGGAAAAAGATACATTATCTATTTCTATTTTTTTATGCGCTTTTTTGTCATAGGTCAGCCAGAAGCCCTTAAGATCTTTTGCCAGCGCAGCATAACATGCGTCGTAACCTGTGAGACCTGATTTAACATAATAATCCGCCTTGGTAGCCAGATCAGCAGTCATTGGATGTCTTAATATACCTCCCTCCAGGATTTGCAGGAGTCCATTTATAAAAACATTTATACCATCCGGGTGTAATTTTTGAAGAACTGAGTAAACCTCAAATGCGAATAATTCGGGGACTGCATAATTCTCAGGCCTATCGATTACGCTTTCAAGTATAAGATCAGAGATGGCGTCAGACTCTTCATCCAGAAACCATTTGACCGCAACAGAAGCATCAATAACCCAGATCATTAATCATATCCTCTAAGGTTACGCAGTATTTCAAGGCTGCTTCTTTTTTCTTTCTTCTTGTCCCTCATACTTTTAATTGATTCAAAAATGTGTTTTTTCTCTTCCTTTACCTTCCAGTCTAAAAATCTTTTTTCAAATTGGTCTGGCGTAACAAGGACAGCTCTAATTTTCCGCCCTTTTGTAATAAAAATTGGTTCTTTTGTATTATTTAGACGATCCAGTACTTCACCTAAATTGTTCCGAATTTTTAAGGCATTGACTTCTTCCATATTATATCCCCGGTTATTTGTTAAATTTGCCTCAGGATAAAACAAAAAGGTGTATACGTCAAGTGTATATATGTATATACATATATTGATAATCGTCAGAAAAACAGGAGGAAAGGCTATATGAAGAATAAAGGTAAAAAAAGAGTTTATCAGCCGATGAAATCGCAGAAAGGGCAATGGGCGGTGAGGATGTCTCACAAATAAAGGTGAGATGAAACCTGCGATTCAGCGAGTAAATGTCGACTTTAATGTTGAAATGCTGAAAGAGCTGGGTACTATTGCAAAGGAATTAAATATCAGTAGGCAAGCTGTGATAAAAACATATCTGAGGCAATCCATAGACCAGCATCATTGGCACGCAAGACATCTGTTTCAGCTTCTTAGGGGCTTGGCAAATGCTAAAACACCTATTATAATGTTTTCATGCTACCCAAAAGCCAAAAGGAGGGACTGCGCATGAAAACATCGACGTTGGTTCGGAATGGAGTATCCG
>JASFHE010000310.1:0-7742 GCA_050123415.1 Desulfobacteraceae bacterium
GTGTTATTTAAATCAGGCATTATATTTCTCCTATTTTTAAAAATCCCCTCAGAAAGATGACCGTAATGGTGCCGGAATATTAGGGATTACATTAATACAGTCTTCCGGACATGCAACCTCACAGGCCAGGCACCAGACACAGTCTTCTGGGTATGCAATAACCGGTTTCTTTTTTTCCTCATCCCACCGGATAACATCCACAAAACATGCGTTCATGCATGATTTGCATCCTTTGCAGGTGTCCATATCTATTTTAATTTCTTTAATCCATTTGAGTTCCAGAATATCCATTTTAAAGCGTCCCCTTTTTTATATGTAAATAATACGAGAGCCTTCTTTTTTAATCTTTAATGATGCCTGGCGATTTATTGCCGGATCAGGAACAGCCTGCCAGATCCCCCACAGAGCGGGCAGGAAATTTTTAAATGTACTTACCTCGGCTATATTATGTGCAGGCCATCCGCCGCCGGTCGGTTTTTTTCCGCTGGGGTGTTCAGGCATTTTTACTTCGGAAGGGGGTGGTCCGCTTCCGGGAGGAGGTTTTGGGAACCCATGCATGCAGGAGCGCATTTTACAACCGCCGGGGATTTCTTCCCACTGGTGAGAAAGCATGACAAAGGGTTTTGTTCCGGGTATTTCTCCAGTTGTCCCTGCGGTAAGGAGATGCCCATAGGTCCAGAAATCTTTCTGCTCATCCGTACCTATATTGGGATCTACCCATTCGATCCTGAGGTCCATAACCGGACTGTAATCGATACTTTCTGTGGCTATCTGGACAGCGCCTATATGTCCATTCAATGGGGGTTTTCTTTCCCATTTAAATCCCTTATGCTCATCAGGGCACCATAGTTCATACCCCTTTTCCATGTTGACCCACCACCAATCGATCATCCCGGCAGTAACACCGGGGATGACATGATCAACGACCATCCAGTTTTCAGGATATTTTTTTTCTTCCATTTTGTTACCTCCTGTAAACATTTTTCATAAATAGATTCTTTTCCAGTTTAGTTGAAAAGGGAGAAAATAAAAATCTCCCTCAATTTCTTCTTGTTATTTATACTTTACATCGGTAAAGTTATTAAATTGTACAACGGTAAAGTATAAATGTCAATCAGAATGATTTTTATTATTAATATTCCAGGAGGTATAAATAATGGGAAAGAAAGTATTCGTCGACTTAACCCATCCATTCAGTGCGGAGATCCCGCGCTGGCCTTATTTTGTAAAACCGGTCATCGATTCAATGCACACCATGGCAAAGGGCGGTGTTCTCACCCAGAGGGTCGATTGTGTACAGCACACAGGCACCCATGCCGATGCTCCCCGCCATGTTATGGAGCGTGAATTTGACGGTAAAAGGGCTCGCTATACACATGAAATGCCAGTCGATGCCTACACGGGCGATGCAGTATGTCTTGAAATCAAGATCCACCGCTGGGGCCTGATTCTGCCCGAGCATCTTGAGGATGCCTGCAAAAAGGCAAACATTAAACCGAAAGAACTAAAAGGTATGGTTGTGTGCCTTAATACCGGTGTGCACCGCAAATTCGATGATTCCAAAGAATACTATCACTATTCCTGCGGTACAGGCGTAGAAGCCGGTAAATGGTTTGTAAAGCACCAGGTTAAGTGTGTTGCCATGGACATGCAGGCCCTGGATCATCCTCTCCATACGGCCATGGGCAAGAACGGTCCACCCCAGATGAATCTGCCCGGAAATTCGGGAAACCCTATCACGGAAGAATATGCAGAACAGTTTGGCGAAGAGGCCTATGCCGAATTCGAAAAGGCTGCCTATATCAGGCTGCATGGCAAGGAAGCTTACGATGCGAAGTTTGGTGATCTTGAAGCAATCGGATGCGAGGGCACATGGGAACCTTGCCACAAACAGATGCTGGGTCATGGCATTGTTGGGGTCGAGAATCTCGGCGGAGATCTGGACAAGGTATCGGGGAAACGATTTCGGTTCTACTGCTTTCCGATCCGCTGGTACATGGGCGACGGTTCCATGGTCCGCTGTGTGGCCGAGATTGAAGAATCCGAGCTGAATGATGTACCGGAAAGAACCTACACATATTGTGGAACGGGGTATGGTCCTGCCTGCGAACGATAGTAAATAGATAGATTTGGAGGTTTTGTTTTAATGGATAAAGTCATTATCACAGCAGCTCTTACAGGAGCTATTCACACACCATCAATGTCCGAACACCTTCCCTTTAGGACAAAAGACCTGATCGAAGAAGCGGTACGGTCATATAACGCAGGTGCAGCTGTTGTGCATGTACATGCAAGAGATCCTGAAAACGGCATCCCGTCTTCCAGTGTTGAGATATTTAAGGAGATTCTGAGCGGAATCAAAGACGGGTCAAATGTGATCATAACACCCACTACAGGCGGCAGCTATACAATGACCCCTGAAGAAAGACTTGCCGTTGTGAGTGCACTGAAACCTGAAATGGCAACTTTTAACGCAGGATCTCTCAACTTTGCCCTGTATCCGGTCCTGGAAAAGTATAGAGAATTCAAATACGACTGGGAGGAAGATTATCTGAAGGGTACTGAGAGTTTCATCTTTTCCAACCATTTTGAGTCACTCCATTTCTATTCAAATACAATGAACGAGACCGGTACAAGGCCGGAGATAGAAATATATGATGCAGGACAGATAAACAATGTGGCCCAGCTTGTAAGAGAAGATTACCTTAAGACTCCCGTATATCTGCAGTATGTAATGGGTATCCTGGGAGGTATACCGGCCACGGCCGATAATCTTCTTTATCTGATAAGAGAATCAAAGAGATTGCTGAAAGAGGATTTTATATGGTCTGTTTGTGCTGCCGGAAGGTTCCAGTTTCCTATGGGTGTTATAAATGTAATTGAGGGAGGTTTCTGGAGAGTAGGATTGGAGGATAACCTGTATCTTGAAAAGGGCGTACTGGCAAAGAGCAGTGCCGAACAGGTTGAAAAGGCAATCCGCATATTACGTGAACTGGGTTATGAACCTGCGACACCGGATGAAGCAAGGGTGATGCTGGGACTTAAGGGGATAGATAAAGTCAACTACTAAGGTTCAAGGTTTAAGGTGTAAAGGCAGGTCTGATACTGGATCCTTGATGCTGGAGCCTGGTAATTAGGAAAGGAGCAGAATGATGGTTATAAAGAAAGGAATCGAACTATTAAAAGACCTTTATGATATCACGGGAAAGGTTGCAATTGTAACAGGTGCCACAGGCGGTTTTGGAAGCACAATCAGCACGGCACTTGCAATGGCAGGGGCAAAGGTCATAGCAACAGGCCGGGGTGAGGATAAACTCAAACTGCTTGTGGAGAAGATTAAAGAAGAAGGTGGTATAGTTTCTTTCTCGGCAGGTTCTCCTGTTAATCATGAAGATGTAAAAAGAGTGGTAAAGGATACAATTGATACATTCGGGAGGGTGGACATACTTATAACTGCTGCTGGTGTAAATAAACCGGGACCTATTGTTGAGCAGCCGCTGGAAGAATGGGAAATGATAATGGATGCCAACGTTAAAGGTACTTACCTGTTCTGCAAGGAAGCGGGGAGAGTAATGATAGAACAGGGAGATGGAGGAAAAGTTGTCCTTTTGGGGTCGGCTCGGGGTGATTTGGGAATGGCAAATTACTCCGGGTACAGCCCCTCAAAGGGTGCTGTTCATCTACTTGCAAAAACACTCGGATGTGAATGGGGACAGTACGGTATAAATGTTAACGCCATATCACCCACAGTCTTTCGAACCGCGCTTACTCAGTGGATGTTTGATGATCAGGCTTTTTATAAGAATTTTTTAAGACGAATACCCATTGGCAGGCTTGGGGAGCCTGATGATTTTATCGGAATTGTTATTTATCTTTGTTCAAAGGCATCGGATTTTGTAACAGGCGCAGTTATCTGTATTGATGGTGGTTACGCTGCAGGATAGGAGGTTCGATCGAATGCCTGAGATAAAAAATATAAGCATCATTGGCGCAGGTATGATGGGGCATGGCATTGCCCAGATATTCGCAGCGAATGGATACAACGTTGCATTAATGGATCTGAATCAGGATCTCCTTTCTGATGCCCTAAAAAATATCAGGTCGAATCTGACTGTAATGGCTGAAAACAATATCGTTACACATGATGATATCAATACAGTCATTTCAAGAATTAAGACCAGTACCGATATGACCGAGGCAACTTTGGGGGCTCATTTTATAGTGGAAGCTGTGTCGGAGAATCTTGATCTAAAGCAAAAGGTATTCCTGGATCTGGATTCTTTAAGCCGGCATGATACAATCCTTGCCACAAATACCTCCGTTATAAGTATTACTGAAATTGCCTCGAAATCCAAATTCCGTGACAGAATTGTAGGTGCTCATTTCTGGAATCCGCCTTATCTTATCCCGCTGGTCGAGGTAGTTCGTGGAGACGATACATCAGATAAAACAATGGATATCACACTTGCACTGCTCCAGGCTGTTGGCAAACACCCTGTTCGTGTAAACAGGGATGTTCCCGGTTTTGTAGGGAACAGTTTACAGCATGCCCTCTGGCGGGAGGCTATCTCTATTGTTGAAAAGGGAATCGCTGATGCTGAAACGGTTGATGAATGCATTCGATTCGGATTTGGCCTGAGGCTTCCTGTGCTGGGGCCAATTGAAAATGCTGACATGGTTGGGACTGATCTGACCCTTGCAATCCATGATTATATTCTCAAGCACCTGGAGAATTCTCCTGAACCGTCTCCTCTTCTAAAAAAAATGGTCATAGATGGTGATCTTGGTTTTAAATCAGGTAGAGGATTTCTGGAATGGCCAGAAAAAAAGACTGAGGAATCAAGAAAGGATCTGCAAAAATATCTTTTAAATCTTATGAAAAAAGGAAAAAGTAAATGACGGGTACTTACCCTGGATATCGGTGGTATGTGCTTACTACGCTGATCATAGCTCATTTATTTCAGGGAATGGCCCTGATTGGCCCGACACCACTGGTTGGTTTAATTGCCGATTTTCTCCATATAAATCTTGGAATTGCTACCGCAGCATCCATGCTGCCTTTTACATTAATGGTCGCCATCGGAGGTCTTATCAGCGGTATCATTATTGACCGCTGGGGACTTGCAAAGACATATGTCCTGTTTTGCATAATTGAAACCCTGGCAGCACTGTTATTACCCCTGTTTGGTAAAACGCTTGCGGGGTTAATTATTCTTCGGGGAATACAGGGGCTGGGTTGCGGTCCTATCACCGCGTCAGGGCCCAAAATGGCTTCCGAGTGGTTTCCTCCCAAACAAAGGTCTATGGTGCAGGGCTTTACAGGTGCTGCGCTTTCTTCCGGAATAATAATCGGTTTAAACCTCGGGCCCGTTATTGCAAATTCCGGTGGATGGAATACCGCCCTTACAATTCTTGGCGGATTAATGATTATTGCCGTCATCATGTGTATCATTTTTCTTTACGGCCCGGAAGCTCCAGGGAAAAAAGAAGATCAGACAGTAAAAAAAGATGCTCTGAAACATTTTAAAAAAGTATTTAAACTGTCCTGCTTCTGGGCAACATTGATCTCTGCATTTGCATTATCATGGGTGATGCAGGGGTACCAGGACCTGACCCCGGGCCGGATTGCGGTTAGCCCCCCTGCCGGTCTGGGATTGGGTTCAATAATTTCTGGAAGAATGATGGGGCTCCTTGTATTTGCATTTACACTTGGGTCACTTATTTCTCCTGTAATGGCTGAAAAAATATTTCATGGGAAATATGGCAGGGCAGTTACTCTCAGTTTTTCATTTACTGCTATTTTCTGTCTCATGGTAATGTATCCTGCCGTGACAACAAGGTTATGGCTGTTAGCTTTATGTCTTTTTCTGGCCGGATTCTTTATGGGGATGCCAAATGCAATCAATATGTCATTTATTGCAAATAATTATTCGCAACATATAACCGGCAGTGTTGGCGGCTTTACAATGGGATTGGGTATTTTCGGAGGAGCTGTCGGAGTCGCAGCAGGATCAACAGCCCTTCATATAACCGGAATGTACGACATCTCCATAATTATCGTAGCAGTAGTAGCTGGAGTTGGAGCTTTCGCCGGTTTAGGAATTACGCCGCCCGATAAATATGATTGATGTAATTATGGTATCAAAAATATATTGAATTACTTGAATATTAATTATAATCACTAGTAAAAGTGTAGTGGATAATTTGGAAACAATACAAGGTATTCAGGCTATGACTCAGCAGAAGGTAATAAGGAAATTAGGCAAACAATCCAGAGTTGTAAGTGAAAAAACAAAGCAAACGGTTTTAAAAGCCGCACTCAAGATATTTGCTCAGGAAGGTTTTGCTAACGCAAAGCTGAGAGATATTGCTGCCCTTGCCGGGACTACTCACAGTCTAATAACACATCATTTCGGATCAAAAGATGATTTATGGAAAGCAGTGGTTGATTACGGGCTGGATTTACAGGAAATAAAAATATTAAAAATAATCAAATCACGGGGATCGGATGATCCGGTTGAACTTTTTAAAGATTTTATCAGGTCTTTTGTATCAACAATATCCAAAAATCCTGAGCTTTCTAAAATCATGCTGCATGACAACAGCAGAACCAGTCCGCACCTTGAATATCTTATTGAGAGACAGAAAAAGCTGCACTCAATTGTTGAGCCTGTTTTTTTAGATGCCCAGAAGTGCGGGTATTTTAAGGGATTTAATCACGACAGTTTCCTGGTATATGTTAGAGCGCTTGTGGAAACTCCCATTGCCACAAGAGACATAACCAATCAGCTGCTGGGAGAGGACATAATCTCTGCAAAAGGAATTTCAAATCACGCCAATCGAGTTTTAAAATTCCTTTTTCGTAAGGATTGATTAGATATATTTGTTTAATACCTGAATTTTGCACCATTTTTAATAGATCCCGTGCAAGAAATTTTTTGCACGACGATATTTTGATGAATTATCAATAGTTTAAATATGCATTAAAAACACAGTGTTTTAAGAGCCCTGATTTTACTGGTTTTTCAGGAGGCAATGAAAAGCCTTATTGGGCCGGCTTTTAAATTTTAAAAAATCATTTTACATGACCTATTTGGTTAAAATGCGGCAAATATTAAGACCATCTAAACGCAACAATAACGCGGTTTATGATACCCTATATGTATTTCAAGACGATTTCGTGCAAAATTCAGGTAATAGACCATATTAAGATTTTTTATGAGTGATAGTCCTCAAATACCAGTAAAGTATATTGACATACCAAACTCAGATCCTTATAATTCCTTCCTTAAAAAAGTAAATTCCTATCAACCGTCCTTTTTTCTATTTCTATTGAACTGTATTGTTCCGGAGGATTAAATGATGAAACAAACGGCAATATTATTTATAACGATTTGTATTACAGTACTCGTATCTGCAGCTGTTTCAAATGCTCAAGACAGCTGCAGCCGCGAAGATCTTACCAGAATAACGGACATGTACTTCGAGTCCATTCAGAAACACACGACATCAGGTCTGCCTCTTGCCTCAACTGCAAAATTCACTGAAAACGCCGTCAAAAAAGACGTTGGAACAGGCTTCTGGAAAACGGCAGGCAAGCCTCTTTTAAAGCGGACTTTAATTTGACTTCGTAACTTTACCACATAGCTTATTCTAAGTGGATCGATAATTTATTTCGACGTGTGTGAGAGTCTATAGCTTTTTGCCTTTGAGTATGGCGGTATTCCATTTGTAAAATAACA
>JASFHE010000311.1:0-7723 GCA_050123415.1 Desulfobacteraceae bacterium
CCCTGAAAGGATTATTATTTCCGGTCAGGGAGTGGAAGCCGGAGATCTTATGTTCAAATCAATGAACGATGCTGTTCACAGGCACACTTTCAGCGATATGCTTTCTTTAACAAAAATAGTTATTCCGGAATGGCAGCATACTGACTGGGCAAAGGGGGCAGCCAGTCTTGTACTTCAGGAATTATATAAATCACCATTTAATACTGTCAGACCTGTAATATAATAATTTATACGATAGGTAAATTGAGTAAATTATTAAAAACTTATCTTTTTTTATTGATATTAAGAATCATTCCTGCTTAAAAAATTATCAATATCAAAATCTATAACAATGCATTGTTAAATGATTTCAATATGTTATCCTCTTATATGCTTGTGTTGAAATTCTATCGATATTGAGGCTTCACTATATCCTGTTATTTGTAATATAATGATATTATGGACAATATTTACCATCTGGTTATGGTATATTTTTAGCTTTTAGTATAATTGAAGTTTTTAAATTCTAAAGGTGAATAAGGGTTGATAGGTAATTTCCGGATAAATAAGTCGTAAGAAGAAAATGGCAAAAGATTTTATTTATATGAGGATAACATGAGAAACTGCAATGACACAGTAGTGGGATCAGAATCCGAGTATGAAAGCATCATGGAGATCAGGGATAAACTTGCCAATACTATACTTACCTGCGTTGTTGTTCTTGGAATACCTATTATTCTTATATCATTCCTGCGCTACCTAAAAGTGGGCGGCCTGTTTATTCTCATAGTGCATTTTACGCTATACTTTTTATGCTTATCAGTAACGATTCGCCGAAAAAAAACATCTTTTAAAGCCAAGTCAATATTAGTGATAAGCTGCACATTTGTAATGGCCGGCGCTTCAATAATGAAATGGGGAATTACCGGGTCGGGAATTGCCTATTATATATTCTGCAGTATCCTTGTTACAATTTTTTACGGCGCGACTTCGGGGATCGTAATTACATTACTCGATCTGGTAATAATGATCATTGCTGCAATCCTTTTTAATACCGGATATCTGCAATATAATTTTAATATAAATAATTTCTTTTCCACACTCCCCACCTGGATATATGCTTTATCTGTATACGGCTGTTTTACCATCGTCCTGGTTGTGTGCCTTGGCCGGTTATATAATTCCATGACTGCTTCTATTAAAAATCTGGCAAACCGGACTTCTGAATTACACGTGGCAAAAGAACAGATGGAAACAGAGATAAAGAACAGAAAACAGGCCGAAACAGCACTGCAGGAGAGTGAGGAACGTTTTCGAATTGTCCTGGAAAATCTGCCTGTTGGTGTTTTTGTACATGATCTCGAAGGTAATAACCTGATAGTAAATGATGAGGCATGCAAATCAACAGGTTATTCAAAAGAAGAACTGCTGACCAAGACTGTTGAAGACACTGGATCGGCCTCATTCAATATGGATGAGGCCAGGAAGACATGGGCGCAGCTTGCAGAAACAGGAGAGACAATGACCTTTGAGTCTGCCAGTCATAGAAAGGATGGCTTTACTTATGATACTGAGGTTCATTTGAAATCTGTCATATTACAGGGAAGTCCTGTCATACTTGTTATTGTTTTTAATATAGCAGAACGAAAAAAGGCGGAAGTTGCACTAAGGGAAAGCGAGGAAAGATTCAGGACTGTGCTGGAAAACCTGCCATGCGGTGTTTCAGTTCATGACCTTGAAGGACGACACCTGATTGTGAATGAAGAAACCTGCAGGGTAAAGGGATATACCAGAGAAGAGCTTCTCAATTTGACAATAATGGAGACAGCCGGTCCTGCACTGGGCACTCATTATAACGTGACAGAACTCTGGCAAAACATTGAGCCGGGGGCATCATTCACTTTTGAGACATTAACGCAAAGGAAAGACAAATCATTATATGACAGTGAAGTTCATCTAACCAAGATAATTCTTGAAGGACAGCCGGTAATACTATCACTGGTATTTGATATTACCGAGCGGAAGAAGATTGAAGAGAGCCTTGCCAGGCGATCAGATTTAGAACGTCTGATAAGTGAAATATCATCCAGAATCGTTGGAATGAGTCACTATGAAGTGGATACCTATATAAATGAAGCACTTGCTGTTATAGGAAAGAAAACAGGGGTTGATCATGCCTATTTGTTTCTTTTGCAGCCGGACAGAGACCTGTTTTATAGTATCAATGAGTGGTGCTCAGATAACACCGTGCCTCAAATAGAAGCATTACAGGGTGTTCAACCTGAAAAGGATTTTCCATGGTTCACCGAGGTGATACAGTCACAGGATTTTGTCCATGTGCCGGATGTAGCAGAATTGCCTCCCGAAGCCCAAAAGGAGAGGGAATATTTCCAAAATCGCAGCATAAAATCCCTTGTCGTCATAGCAATGCGGCAGGGTGAAAACCTCATCGGATTTCTGGGATTTGATAATATTTATGAAACAAAGACATGGTCAGAGGATGAAATAGTTATTTTTCGAATTATCGGCGAGGCATTCACCAGCGCTATTCAACGCAAACAGGCTGAAAGGGAGCAGGAAAAACTCCAGGCCCAGTTATCTAACGCAGTAGATCTTGCTCATCTTGGACCATGGGAATTGGATGTTGAAAAAAGAATGTTCACCTTTAACGATCACTTTTACAAGATCTATCACACTACTGCGGAGGAAATGGGAGGTTATACAATGTCACTTGATGAGTATGCACATAAATTTATTCATCCTGATGATATGCATGTAGTTGACAGAAGTGAAAGAATGGGCCGTGATCCGAATGCTGAGCCTGAAAGAGTTGAACACAGGATGTTTTATGCAGATGGGTCCCCCGGGATATGTAATGTCCCAGATGTTCCTTGTAAAAAATAGCAAAGGGGCTCCTGTAAAGGCATATGGAGTCAATCAGGATATAACCGGGTGGAAGCTTGCCCAGAAAAAATTAAGGGAGAGTGAAGAAAAACTCGCAAGGTCAAAAAAGATGGAATCCCTGGGACTTCTTGCAAGTGGTGTGGCACATGATCTTAATAATGTATTGTCCGGGATAGTCAGTTATCCTGAATTGCTCCTTCTTGATTTGCCTGCAGACAGTAAGTTAAGGAAACCAATAAAAACGATACAGGAATCCGGGAATAAGGCCGTAGCGATAGTGCAGGATCTGCTTACAATAGCTCGCGGGGCGGCCACTGCAAAGGAACCGCTTAATCTTAACATGATTATTAATGAATATTTAGATTCTCCTGAATTTAACGATCTAAAAAGATACCACCCTGAAGTCAAATTTAAAACTGTCCTTGAAAGCGGCCTGTTTAATTTTTCAGGTTCGCTTATTCATATTAAGAAAGTGATAATGAACCTGGTATCAAACGCTTCAGAGGCGATTGAAAAGGGCGGGACAGTAGCTATTTCTACAAGTAACCAATATATAGACATGCCTGTCAGCAAATATGAAGATGTTAATACAGGGGAATACGTGGTTTTGACCATATCGGATGACGGTCCCGGAATATCCCCGGAAAATCTGGACAGGATATTTGAACCTTTTTTTACTAAAAAAGTGATGGGAAAAAGCGGGACCGGTCTGGGTTTAACTGTTGTATGGAATACAGTACAGGATCATTCAGGCTACATTGATGTTAAAAGTGATAAAAACGGCACAAAGTTTGAGTTGTATTTCCCCATAACAAGAGAAGAAACGATTAGTAAAGCCTCATCCGTTTCATTCGATGATTTGAAAGGAAATGGTGAATTAGTCCTTGTGGTGGATGATGTCAGGAGCCAGAGGGAAATATCCTGCAGGATGCTGGATTCTCTGGGATACAGGCATGTGGCAGTTCCAAGCGGTGAAGAGGCAATAGAATATTTGCAGAATAACAAAGTGGATATGATACTGCTGGATATGATTATGTCTCCCGGAATGAGTGGGAGGGAAACATATGAAGAAATAGTCAAAATACATCCCGGACAAAAGGCCGTGATCATCAGTGGTTATACGGAAACCGAGGATGTGGTGGCAATACAAAAACTGGGAGCAGGAAAATATGTAAAAAAGCCGTTTACACTCGAAACCCTGGGTTTGGGTATTAAAAATGAACTTGTTGATAAAATGGCTCCTGAAAATTCAGACAGTCCTTAAGAAGGGGAGGGGGATATATAATGGCAAAAAGGATTTTATTGAACAGGCTGATATTTATTATTCCAGCACTGATATTTTTTTTCGCATTGCAAACCCTGGCAGTTGATACAGATGAAAACTATAATTTTCCGTATCCTTGAGGTCTCAAAAAATGACACTTCAAAACAGAGAAGAGATATTTTGATTGATCGATTTTCATCAATATTCAATAATTAACTCCTGTTTGTGTTATTAATTAGTGTCCATCCAGAAAGAGCCAATTTCTGGATGGAGCTTTCAGCATTCAGCTATCAGCCGTCGGCTAAGTCTTTATTTTAAAAGCTTTTTGCTAAAAGCTGAACGCTGAGTGCTGACAGCTGCCGAACAAAAACTTTAGTTTTTGGATGGGCACTAATTAATTTGGATTACCTTTACCGGGATTTTAAAATCCTTGAGCCGGAAAATCTTTAATCATGCTGGACTTAAGTCTTCTTGAATGGGGCATCGCGGTAATATGCGCCCTGATGATCGGTTTCGCCAAGGCCGGTATTCCCGGCAGCGGTATCCTTATCCCTCTTTTTGCCGCAGCGATAATGCCGGCAAAATCATCGACTGGTTTTGTCCTTCCTATGCTTATAATGGCAGACATACTGGCCATTATTTATTGGAGAAGAAATGTTGAATGGAGACAGCTTGTAAGGTTGTTGCCATGGGCATGGCTTGGAGTGTTCACAGGATTCCTGGGTATGGATTATATCTCGGACGAAGCTCTGAGGACATTTATCGGCTTTCTGGTTTTTATACTCATAGGTGTATCATATTTTAGAAACAGGGTACTATCAGATAACCATATGCCTGATCACTGGATGTTTGCCGCTGTACTTGGATCCCTGGCCGGGTTTACGAGTATGATGGCTAATGCTGCTGGACCTGTAATGGTTATCTACCTGTTAGCCATGAGACTTCCGAAAGAAAGTTTTATCGGAACAAGCGCATGGTTCTTCTGGATAATCAATCTGTCAAAACTTCCTTTCAGTCACAGGCTTGATCTTATAAATCTTCAGTCCTTTCAGACCAATCTTGTGTTGCTTCCCTGTATTGTAGCCGGCGGAATTGTCGGGATTATACTGGTTAAGCGTATTTCCCAGAATATGTTTAACAGGGCAGTGCAGGCGCTTGCTGTTTGCGGGGCGTTGTTTTTGATTTTTATGTGACAATGCCTGCCTGATTGACACGTAACAACCTTTCTGACACAATCATTTCCATTTGCCGGATCAGGAGTATTTGTAATGAAAAGTTATGATGTAATATTGTTCCATCCGCCCGCAATGTATGATTTCAGGTATACCCCCATGTTTCCGGGGGCATTCGGAAGAACTGTCGAAGGGCTCCAGTTTACCAAGGTTCCTATAGGAATGCTGAGCATCGCAGAGTATCTTGACAGGCAGGGCTACAAGGTAATCCTTGATAACCTTGGTGACAGAATGACAAATACGCCTGATTTTGATGCTGAAAAACATATAAAGGAAAGTTCAGCGCAGATATACGCAGTAGGGCTCCATTTTCAGCAGCACTCCCAGGGAGGCATTGAAATAGCAAGGCTCTGTAAAAAACATCATCCCAATTCACTGGTGATTGTCGGCGGCCTGACCGCAACATGTTTCCATGAGGAGATTATTGAAAAATATGATTTTATTGACGGTGTAATAAGGGCTGAAGCGGAAAAGCCTTTGTTGAAGCTTGTACAGGCATATGAAAAGAATGGAAAGCTTACGGATACGCCCAATCTTACCTATAGGTCAGGAGAGGGTGAAATTATTATCACACCCATGATGAAGGCCAGCACAGACCTGGATGACTTTGAATATACCGGGTTTGACCTGATAGAACCCAAAACCTCCATTTTTTCACCGGATTCTGTTTCGCGCTACAGCCTGGAGGTTTGCCGTGGCTGTACTTACAACTGTACTATCTGCGGCGGTTCCGCTTATACATATAAAAAATATCTCGGGATGAAAAAGCCTGCCTTTCGCAGTCCTGCAAGGATAGTAAATGATATAAAAAAATTGAATGAATACGGTATCTTTTTTGTAGGGCTTTTCCAGGATGCCCGGATGGCAGGTAAAAAATACTGGCAGGAACTGTTTGATCTTTTAATAAAGGAAAAACCAATTATTGAAAGGCTGTCCCTTGATATACTGGTGCCTGCTGATGAAGAATTTGTAAAACAGGCAAGCAGGATAAGCCGGAATGTAGTTCTGCATCTCTGTCCGGATACTGGTTCCGATGAAGTGCGAAAACTTTTAGGAAGAAATTACACCAACAAAAATCTCCTTAACACAATAAAATTATGTCACGAATATCATGTGCCTGTGACGAACTTTTTTTCGGTCGGCCTTGCGGGTGAAACCGAAAGACATATGAAAGAGACCTGGGAGCTATGGGAAAAGCTGGATGAAATGGATAGTGAGGCAATGATGAAAGGGCTTTTTGGAGATCCCGGCTCATCAGTCCCGATCGGGGGGCAGATCCTTGGTCCGATTGTGATCGATCCGGGATCAATGGCCTTTGATAATCCCGAACAGTATGGATATAAACTACTATATAAAAACCTCGAGGAATATATCGCATGGCTTTCGAAACCATCATGGCATCAGTGGCTGAATTATGAAACCCTTGTAGCTGACAAGGATGCAATAGTGGAAATGATTCACAGTTCCATCGATTTCACTATAGACCAGAGAGAAAAATACAGGTTTTACAGCAGTGAACAGGCATATTTTGAAAGATGCAGGATCGAGGCAGACCGTGCTGTTGTAAAAAAAGTAGATGAAATCATGGATATAAAAGATCCTGACGAAAGGATAAGAAACATAATTAAAGTGAGAAAAACTTTAGATGAGATGGAAAAAAACGGATGGTTTTTCCATAATAAAGGGAGGTAATATGACAGAATCAAAGTATGGTAAATACATAGTATCGGATCTTAAGGCGCCTTTTTCAAAGGAGTATAATGAAGAATACGCAAAGTTTGCAACCCGTGTGCTCTGGATGGATGACAAGGTTGTGGACGGTGCTTTTCAGATGAATGTGTCCTGGTACCTGAAACCTCAGGAAGGCCAGACACTGCTTGCGGCCCACACCCATGATCCGAATGAGATAATAGGTTTTTTCGGGAATAACCATGAAGACCCATATGACCTGGGAGGAGAAGTTGAGCTATGGCTGGAAGATGAAAAACATATTATTACAAAAAGCAGCCTCATCTATATCCCGAGCGGAATGAAGCACTGCCCGTTGATATTAAGGCGTGTGGACAGGCCGATCTTTCATTTTTCAGTTGTTACTGCCGGTACATGGGAGATGCTGATGCCGGAGAAAGATTAAAATCTGGAAGCAGAAATCAGGAAAGAGAATAGAGAAAATAGTAGACAGTAGCCAGGAACCAGAATTCAGTGGAAATGAATTGCAGGGGTAGACCCCCATAAGCGCTAACTTGTTTAATGCCTCATTAATAATTAAAATATTTCGATAGCTGAACATTGCGTTTTCTTTGCCGCTCAGCAAGTAATCTTGAAATATTCCCCCAATCCGAAA
>JASFHE010000312.1:0-7689 GCA_050123415.1 Desulfobacteraceae bacterium
GAAGAAAATACTGGAAGTAGATTGAAGAAAATATTTTATATCTTTATTTTTTGAAGAAGATATAGCTGAAGAATATTACATGTTCAAACCGGGAATTGAATAGCATTTTCAAAACGGCGCTGACAATAATAAAATAACTCTATGAAGCAAGTAATATCAAAGCGGTTAAAGGTTTTTTTATCTTTAACCGTTTTTGTTTTTCGGGGCGGGTGGCCGGGGGTTTTTAAGGCTGAGGCCTTCTGATAATCATTCACCATTATGTAAGAGCGTGCAAAAACCGTGATCAGTTTTCTTTTTAACTGGCGCGGTTTTTTTGCTTGAGCGATTACATAATGTGGATTATCAGATGGCCTTCAGCCTGGTGGTGGGCGTTTTTTACAAGTGACTGAAAGGAGCGTACAAGATCAGTCATGGCTGCACCCGGAGGCAGTGGAAGCCCGAAGGGCTGTAACCCGAGGATGCAGACAATCTGCCTTATCTCTTTTTCAGGAAAGTATCAGGTTCAATGCCTGCTTGCTTAAGGATAGCTCGAAGTGTTCCTTCTGGCATATCACCGGGATGATTAGGAATAGTAGTATACCGGTCAGTGGCTTCATTGTACCAAATCTCATGGCTGCCTGCGGCTTGTCTGTCAAAAGCAAATCCAAGCGCTTTCAGCCTTTTGGTTATCTCTCGATAACGAAAGCCCGATAATCTCCCCATGTTATGCGCTCACTATCAGAGGATAATCAAAGGAATCCCGGATTTCTGTAAAATTAAACTTACCTTGTCTTTCCGCCCGTGCCTCCATGAGCTTTCTTGCGACATCGCGGGCAATCTCTATTGCCTCTGTAGCAGTCCTGCCTTGAGCTACCAGGCCGGGCACATCCTCTGAGGTGGCAAGGAAAACCCCCTCAGGTAATTTTTCTACATGAATATTTATAATTTGTTCCATAGTGTTCTCCTTACATTTTATTTTAAGGGCTTTGTAAGCCTGTTACCTGAGTCCAGCGTTTGGCATCATGTTTAAGCAGCATACCTTCTATCAGTTCCTTGATAACAGTTTTTTCTTCAGGGTCTAATTTTGAGATAGCTTCAAAGTGTAGCCTCAGGTCTTCATCCGGCCCCCTTTCCTCTCCTTCGAATAGCATCATATCTGCGCTGACACTTAATGCAAGTACTATTTTCCTGAAGACATCCAATGTCGGCTGAGCGGTTCCGGCCTCATATCGTTTTATTTGTGAGACATGTATACCGATTTTATCAGCCATAGCCTGTTGCGTATAGCCTCGTTTTTTACGTAAAGCCACTAATTGTTTTGGAAATAACATAATCATCCCTCAAAAAATAATGTGATTTTTGAGCCAAGTCTACCACATGATTTTTTTGTCCTTGACAAAAGATATCGCATAGGATACCAAAAAAGAGCTTAAAAAGCTACTTGACAGGTTTTTGAAGAAGGAGATTTTAGGAAGAAAAAGGCTATCAACCGGAAGTCTTTGGCGGGACCAGGTTGATAGCCTTAAAGAAACGACAGGGGAAATCCCCTGAAGTGTTTTCTTTTTCTATCGTATCTCCTTGTTAAAATCAACATGGAAGGAGGTGAACAAATGAAACAAAACAGTTTAGAAACCACTGATATTTTCAGAGGAGCATTTTTTCTTTGTATGGGTGGGGATCTGCACGGGATCAGGATCAAAGGTAATGGTAAGCGTATTGCCTCATTTATGATCAAGGGTGAAGGCCTGAACAGGCTTGACAGGGAATATCGAAGCGGCAAGGCCCTGGTTAATCCCCTGCAGCTCAGGGAATCACTGAATCATTTAAGGGATATCCTTTTTGACAAACTCAGAGAGAACGAGAGGAGATTAAAAGATGATAGAAAAGGAGAAAATAGAAGAACTCAAAAGAAGCATTGATCTTGTAGCCCTGGTGCAATCCAGGGGCATCCCATTAAAAAAGAACGGCAAAGGCTATAAAGGCTTATGCCCATTCCATGAAGACAAAACCCCTTCCTTATCAGTAAACCCCGATACAAATCTATGGCGGTGCTTTGGATGTGACGCCGGTGGTGACGTTATAAGCTTTATTGAATATATGGATAAAGTGGATTTTAAAGAGGCAGTAAAACAGCTGTCAGCTATCAGCGGTCAGCCTTCAGCTAAAAGAAAAACCACTACTAACAAGCCCACAGGCTCCTTATCTGTAAAGGATCGCCGGTTACTTGGCAAGGTTGTATCCTATTATCAACATGCCTTTACAGAAGACAGCCGTGGTATTAATTATCTGAAAAATGAACGAGGCATAAAAGACAATCAGTCCTTTAAGGATTTTTACACAGGCTATGCAAACGGCACCCTTTTGGAAATCCTCCCCCAGGATGAAGATGTTATCAAGGCGCTAAAGCGGATAGGTATCCTGAATAATAAAGGCCATGAGATTTTTTATAACTGTGTAGTGTTTCCCCTGTATGACAGCAAAAGCGCCATTGTTAATCTCTATGGACGAAATATCCAGGATGAAAACGAGGTCACACACTTATACCTTCCAGGCCCAAGGACAGGGCTTGTAAAGCCCGCATACAGCGCGGTTAAAAGATCAGAATCAATAATACTTGCAGAATCCATAATAGATGGCCTTACACTTTATGATCAGGGATTTAAAAACGTTGTTCCTGTGTATGGAGTAAACGGGCTTATAGATGATCATATTACCCTGTTTAACCACAAGGTAAAGGAAGCCTATATAGTGTTTGACGCGGATGAATCCGGCAGTAAGGGAGCGGAGGCAGTATCCCTGCGGTTAAAGAAAAAAGATATAACCTCCTATACTGTTGAACTCTCTGACAAGGATGTGAATATCTTCTTTAAGCGCCACACCCCTGAAGAGTTTGAAGAACTCCTTAAAAAGGCAAATCCCGAATCTCTGGAGCAATCGGACAAGGTAACCAAAAGAGAACAGAGCTTTTACCTGGAGACTGATAGCGGCTTTATGGTTGGGTATGCGGAAAGACAGTATGAGATTAAGGGCATACAAAGGGGAGATACACAGCTCAAGGTTACCATAAAGGCGTCAAAGGACCTTGCAGGGACACTGCCCTTTGAACTCACTACAATAGACCTTTACTCCTCAAGGTCCCGCCTTTGGTTTGCAAAGCTCTGCTCCGAACTGTTCGGCGCTGCGGAGGAGCTGATCAGGGAAGACCTTGGAAAAATACTTAACCTGGTTGAAGGATACAGACCAAAGGTACAGGAAACCAAAAGACATGAACCCTCCAGAGAAGAAAAAGCAATGGCCTTCAGGTTTCTTAAAAATCCGGACATGTTCTCCGAGATCCTCGCAGACCTTGAAACCCTTGGAGTAACAGGAGAAGAAACAAACAAGCTTACAGGGTATCTGTCCGCAGTATCCAGAAAGCTTGATGAACCCCTTTCAGTACTTATCCAGTCCAGGAGCGCAGCAGGAAAATCCACCATGCAGGACGCTGTATTATCCCTTGTACCTGATGAAGACTTTGTAAAATATACCAGGGTTACAGACCAGGCATTGTTCTACAAGGATGAAGACTCCCTTGTGCACAAGATATTAGCCATAGAGGAAGAGGAAGGCATGGGAGGGGCTGCCTACTCCATAAGAAATATCCAGTCAGCAAAAAAGATTACTGTTGCTGCGACCGGTAAAGATCCCGGAACCGGCAAAATGAGAACAGAGGAATACACAGTAAAAGGCCCGGTATCTG
This sequence comes from Desulfobacteraceae bacterium, assembly GCA_050123415.1. GTDB lineage: Bacteria > Desulfobacterota > DSM-4660 > Desulfatiglandales > HGW-15 > JAAZBV01. The sequence goes on from JASFHE010000312.1 coordinate 3,719, forward strand.
TAATGATCACAACCACTGCAGCAGAGCTTGAAGGGGAAACAGCATCAAGGTTTTTGTTCCTTACAATAGATGAATCAAGCAAGATGACAGAGGCAATACACCGGATGCAGAGAGAAGCTGAAACCCTGGAAGGACTCATTAATAAAAAGAAATCCGAGAAGATCATAACCAAGCACCACACAGCACAAAGGCTGTTAAGGCCGCTTGCAGTGGCCAACCCTTACAGCAAGTATCTGTCATACCCTAACCAGTCCTTGAGAACCAGGAGAGACCACAAGAAATATCTTGGCCTTATCAGGGCAATAGCCTTTCTGTATCAGTATCAGAGGGAAGTTAAAACAACAGAGGTTGAAGGTGAACCCCTGAAATACATCGAGGTTACCCTTGATGATATAGACAGGGCCAACAGACTGGCCAATGAGATACTGGGCCAGAGCCTTGACGATCTGGCAAAGCCATCAAGGACGCTCCTTTCCGGGATATACAGCATGGTAAAGGAGATATCCGATAAAAGGGATATCTCTCTTGATGAAGTCTTCTTCACAAGAAGGATGATAAGGGAATATACAAACTGGACTGACTGGCAGGTAAGAACGCATATCCGGCAACTGGAGGACCTGGAGTATGTCCGGGTCCGGTTGGGCGCATGGGGAAAAGAATATGCCTATGGCCTGCAATACCAGGGCCAGGGAGAGGAAAGCGGCAGGTGTTATCTTAACCTTACACCGGTAGAGGAAATAAGGAAGCTGACCAAACGAGAACAGGATCAGGAAAGGAGGCGGAAAAAATGACATACGAGGAAGCTGTCAGGGATCTTATGTTAAAGCAACCGGGAACCGGAAAAACAGTAACACCTGAAGAACTGCTCGCCATCTTAAAAGAAGATGTGGTGTTGACTGTGGAGCGGCCCGGTTCATGGGAAGGATCAAACATGTTCACAGTGCTGGAGTCACACGGATTTTTTAACAGGTCATCTTACTGACTAAAATATTAAGTTAAACTGAGTGACTGCGAGGGTATAAAGCCCTTCTTCGAGGGTATTTAAATAACTCCGAGCATACTTTGAGGTTTACAGAAATATCACAACTGCCCGCAATTAAAAGAAAAACAATAAACTGTGAGGTTTTTAAGAGAAAACAAGGAGGGGCAAGGTCTTGGATGTCATCATAACTATAAAGGATTTTAAGATACAGCTTAAGGCCAGGGGTTACGCTGAATCCACTGTAACCTGGTACAGCAGATACCTTGACCTGTTCATACATTACCTTGAAAAACGAAATATCACCGATCTCAGAGAAGTAACAAAACAGGTTATAGATGATTACCATGAAAAGGTTATGTCCGAGCCTATCGCCATGGAGAGCAAGGCTATCAAGGTACGCCCTGTAAAAAGGCTGTTCGAGTACCTGACAGAAAATCATAAGCTCTTAATAAATCCTACCGAGGGCATTGTTGAAACATCCAGGAAGAACAGGAAGCCCGGAACTGTTCTAACACTGGATGAAGTTAAACTGCTCATGAAACAGCCTGACATGTCCTTTAAAACCCAGGTAAGGGACAGGGCAGTAATGGAGCTTATGTACTCAACCGCTATCAGGGCAAACGAGCTTGAAGCACTTGAGGTTTACAATGTGGATATTAAAAACAATGCCCTTTATATCTATAAGGGAAAAGGTAAAAAGGATCGTGTGGTTCCCATAGGCAAAAAAGCAGCTTCATACCTGGAGAAATACCTTATTGAGGTCAGGCCCAACTATGCCAGGAATAACCCAAAAGAAAGGAGCCTGTTTTTGACACACTCCGGGCTTCCCCTTACTGCCAACAGTGTAAGAGTTTTTTTAACAAAATACCGGAACAAGGCAGGTATTAAAAAGAGTGTGTCACCTCATACCATGAGAAGGACATGCGCCACCCACCTTTTACAACAGGGAGTTGATATCCGTTACATACAGGAGCTGTTAGGCCATAAGAGCCTTAAAACCACACAGGCATATACAAAGGTAATGCCAGTTGACATCAAAGATACCCATAATAAAACACATCCTAACAGGGACAGGAACTTAAAAGGAAGGAAGAAAGATGAAGATTAAGCACTTAATCCCTGTCTACCTGAAACACCTTAACACCCTTGGCAGATCACCCCGGACAGTAAAGGGCGCAGGCTATGACATGAGAACCTTTTTAAGGTTCCTGGATGAAGAAAGGGTTTATGAACTTGATGACCTTACAGCGGATATCATGGAAACCTATCAGGAGGATTTAGCCTTTAGATTAACTACTAAAGGAAAGCTTTTAACAATAAGATCACAAACACAACTCCTCGGAGCTGCAAGAGGTTTTACGCGTTTCCTCAAAGAAAAGGATTATCTCCTGCATGATCCGGGTGAAGGAATAAAACTGCCCAGGAAACCCAGGACCCTGCCCAAGGTAATCCTGACTATAGAGGAGATAAAAAAGCTTATTAACGCCCATGACAGGCACACTAACAAGGGCTACCGCAACATGATTATAATAGAAATCCTCTATGACACCGCTATAAGGAGAGATGAGCTAAGCAATATAAAAATCCATGATCTTGACCTTGACAGCGGATATATACTTATAAAGGGCAAAGGAAACAAGGAAAGGGTTGTGCCCTTGAGTGAAAGGGTATCAGAACTTGTAAGGAGTTATGTCCTTGCTGTACGCCCTTCGTTCATCAATGACAAAGATCCTGCTTACCTGATCCTTAACAGGTGGGGCGAAAGAATGGACGGCAACAGCATATGGTGTGTTGTAAAGGAAAGCGCCAGGCTTGCGAAGATAAAAAAGAACGTGACCACTCACAGCCTGAGACATACATGTGCAACCCACATGTCAAGGAATGGCGCGCCTGTAAGGCATATACAGGAGATGTTAGGTCATGAGTCCCTGGAATCCACACAGATATATACCCATATAACGATTAATGAACTTAAGAAGATCCACGCCAAGTATCACCCAAGCGAAAACCTGAAAGAATAAACCTTAATAAATCCATATCAAAAAAATAAGGAATCACCTTAACAGGAGAGGTGTGTCCTTATGCAGGAAAGGAGGATGTAAAATGATCAAAGGAATGGATATAGACACGGCCAGGCGTTATATCAAAACTATAGAGGCTATCGAGGAGATTGTGTATAGGATACATGCTGTTGCTTATCTGATGGGTACTTTCTCCGACATTGATGATGGTGCTATAGAGCTCAAACCATCTGTAATAGGCTATCTTGGAAAAAAGATTGCAGAAGACGTGCTAAGGATTACCGAGATCCTGGACGATCATTTTGCATCAAGAGCGGAAATAGAACTTGAACTGAATGACATCAAAGATAATGAAAAAGGTTGTTGATCATCATGGAAGAAAGACAAGACGAGGTAGGTCTTTGCTGTCGGGCTCCAAAGCCTCCGGCTTTTCCGCTCCCGCCATCTTCAGCCCTGGCTATCTTGGCCGCTCCCTGCGGTCGCTAGATCCCCCGCCCACCCGGGAGTTTTGCCGGGCGGGATAGCCGCTCCGTTCGGCGCATCCGATAAAAGCGCTTTTATCGTAAGCGGCTTTAAGGTCACAGTGCTTGCAGTTAAAGAAAAAAACCTGCAACCACTCCGCCCTTAAACCTCCCCTCACTCCCGCTTTTACATAAAGTGCTTTATGTAAACTACCCGCCCTGGTTAGGTGGCTTCGGATATCCTTTTACTTGTGCAACCTTCCTGCCAGTTGGATAGAAAACCCATCCGCCCCCAGGGGCTCCCAATAAAAAACAGGGACATGTCCCTTGCAGTTAAAGAGAAAAGGCTTTTTTCTTTAACCGCAATATATACTTGATTTATAGGCTTGATACCTTTAATCTCAAAGCAGCTCTTTGAAATGCGGCAGGTTCTGAGGGGGTAAAAAAAAGCGCTCTTTCGGGGATGAAAAAACGCATCGAGTTCTATACGGACCAGGAACTCGATAG
>JASFHE010000313.1:0-7600 GCA_050123415.1 Desulfobacteraceae bacterium
GGAGAGGGATGACTTCTTTCGATAACAACGCATTTACCGAATCAACTGATGGCTCTGCCTTTGCGGCCGTAACTCCCTTTACTTCCTTTATTTGATCAATCGCAGCTTCACAAAAACATACTCCCCTTCTTTCAGCCAGGGGGTAGGGAATGTCGGTCATTATAAGTCTTTTAAATCCATTTGAGAAAAGCCCGTGCGCCACAGCGCTTGCCTTTTCGCCCGCGCCTTTAATTAAAATAGTCTGTGTTTTTTTCATTCCTGTTTTTATCAGCGGATTTCCAGTTTTACCCTTATTTGTTTATCGGGATAGATATCACTATCTGTTTTAAGGGAGACATAATCGCTGTATTTACCTTTTTCTTTCTTTAAACTTGTAACTTTTATCCTGTATTTTTTTGGCTCCGAACCATCTATTTTCTCCAGCTTGACGGATATATTATCTTTTTTCGACTCAGCGGAAAGAACTTTTAACGGATGCCTCTTGTCATAGGTTATAAAGATTTCACTTTCCAAATTTTCACCGGCATTACCGGTAAGTTTTACCCTTTTAGGTTCAATAATTAATATCGGGTCCACATGGCCTGCTATTGTGAGATCAAAGTACTCATTGTTCGGATCATTACTGTCACCGCGAATTTTATAGTTCACCGCCCCGTCCGAACCTTTACTGTCGAATTCAAGGGTGACTGAGCCCTTTTCGCCCGGTAGAATTTTCTCAGAATAGTCTGCAACAGCACAGGCACAGTTTGATCTTACCCTTGGAATTAGAAGAGGTTCGTCTCCTTTATTCTCAATAATAAAATCACGGGTAATTATTGTGCCTTCAAGTATCGTTCCGAAATCATAGACATCTTTTTCAATATAAAGAACAGGAGCGGCACCTGCATTAGCAGAAAATCCGAATAACAGGGCGCCACAATAAAATATAGCTGAAACAGTTAATATTATTCTTTGTAGAACAGCTTTTCCACTTTTCATATTATTCTGGCCTCCTCTATATAATTTCGGCATTAATATATAGTAATTTTCGATATTCATTGCAAGTAATAGTGATGTATTCTGTATAACAGGCCGGGTTTTCTGGTTATTATCGTTTTTGCCAATCTATCCCGGCCAATCTATCGGAATATACAGTTTGACAAACAGAATACCCCTTTATAAGTTTCTATTGTATTATTCTATCTTTCTATCGGGGTCTTTATGAAAAGATTTTTCGGCTTTACCTGAGGATTTAAAAGGTTTTCTACCCGGGTCTGGTAGCACATGAAAAGGCTGAAGAATCATTTTCCGTCCCAATAATCATACATGATACCAATTCTCTCCTTTTCCTGATCATAAAACCCGGATTTTGCCGTCACACTGTAGCATGACGGCGGTCTAAAAAACCTTGCTGCAACGGGAACCGCCATGAGCAGTATATCTTTTTCTTCTGACGATAACCTCCCGGCAGAAGTTATGACAGCATTATCATATACATGCCAAAAAGCACGGCATAAAAAGGGCAGGTGAATAATGAGATATGTAAAGATAAGTACAAAAGTCGAACGGCGCATTGAATCACTGAAGCAGTCGGGAAAAGCGGGAAAGGCTGTTGCAGATAAGGCAGACACCATTATTGAAAGCCTTAAATCAGGGGCCTTTCTTGATTACACGGAATATATGGGCCCCTTTACGAAATACGGTGAAAAACGTATCAGGAATTGCCGCAAATATGATTTTGGAAACGGTTATCGACTTATAACATTACAGAAAGGAAAAACCATCCTGATCCCGTTTTTAGGTACCCATGACGAATGTCACCGATGGCTGGAAACGAACAATAAATCAAAACATATCGCTGCGGGAAAAGGAACGATTGTTTCTGTTCCATGTGAAAGCCAGGAGGCCGAAGACACACCCGGTGATGAGATTCCCGGGTTATGCATGGACGAAACCTCACTGGACATAAGCGAACAGGATTTGCGAATTGTGTTTCGCGGACTGGTAGAGGGTGCAAAAAGGAGGTCAAAGTAAGAAATCTATTATGACCATGGCATCACAATGGAAAAATGAATATGAAATTCTGAAAAACTATATTACATCAAATCCGGAAATTTCTATTGGAGTGTATGAGACTTCCATACCTGAAGAGTACAAGGATAAATTCTACCTTCTTTTTGACAATATTCGAAAGGCATTTGTTGAGTCATGGGGCAGTTCATCTGATCTTGATTTTTCTACCCTTGGAAAAAACTTTATTGAAACCGAAAAAATACTCGCCGAAAGCTTAAATCTCAAAAATATGGATTTACCGGTAGATCTGGCCAGTTTTCTTCAAAATCCTGAAACAGGCATGATGCGCCTGATCTATGACCGCCTGTTCGAGCTTGTTCAGGGTAAAATAACCGAAGATGATTTTGAGAAAACGGCCCTGGATAAACTGGGCCCAAACACTGCTGAATTTTACAGGCTGGGTTATGAGCAGTGGACTGCTGTTTCCATTCTGCAGTTGCTTGAGCCTGATGAAATCCTTGGTGTCAGCATTGATGATGATTATAACCTCCATTTATCGAAGCTGGATCAGATCACTTTCGGTAAACAGGATCATCATGCGTCAAAGCGTATCCCTGAATTCATTATTCATTCTAAAAAACTGGACAAATATATAGCCTTTAAAATGCCCCTGGCAACATCGGTGAATTTTTACAGCCTTCCGCCGGAGCTTCCCACAAAGAGATTGCTGCGGGATCGAACAGGCGATACATCTCAGGTGCTTGGGCCCAGAATGCTGTTTCTGGCTGTTGTGCCGGACCTGGAAAAAATTCCGGTCTTTGCTGATTTGCATGGGCGGACAATCAACGGGCCGGATATCACAATAGAGTTTTTGATGGGATATCACCTCTCTGACACCGAAGCTGTCCGGCAGATTCAAAATCATGTGGAAATCATGAGACCACGCCTTGGAGGAAATATTGTACTTGTAGATCATAATTCGGATTCTGTATCGGATAAAACAAAAAACGGTATTGATATATTTTCAGTCGAACTGGATCAGTCAGGATTACAACCAATTATAGATAAATTAGCTAATTAACCTATTAATTTATTTCAGGAGGATAAAGAATGGCGGATGAAAAAAACAACATTAACCGCAGAAGCTTTCTTAAGAATGCGGGGGTCATTATCGGCGGAAGTGCTGTAGGAGCCGCAGGAGTGGCAATGAGGCCTGAAATGGCCCAGGCTGCTAATGCAGTTAAATCAGTACCCAAAACCGTTACACAGTTCCGTTGCCCGGTGTGTAATAAAAATTTCAACAGTTTTGCTGAATTGAAACACCACTTTCAGACCGATCACCCGGAACATGTCATGCCCACCACCACAAAGCTCAATATCAACGGTGAGGATTGCGAGGTTCTGATCGAGCCCCACTGGACCCTTCAGCGTGCACTCCAGTTCAAGCTTGGCTTGACCGGCGCCAAGCAGATGTGTAACCGCGGTGCATGCGGATCATGTACTGTAATCATGGATGGCAGGGCAATTCTTTCATGCACAACCCTTGCGGTTGAGTGCGAAGGGAAGAAAATCCAGACCGTCGAAGGAATTGCTGCTGATCCCAAATGGAGACCCCTTATTGATTCTTACTGTAAATGGGATGCCATGCAATGTGGTTACTGTACACCCGGATTTCTCGTTTCCGCAAAGAACCTTCTTGACAAAAAACCCAATCCCACAGAGGAAGACTGCAAACAGGCGCTCGCGGGTAACCTATGCAGCTGCGGCACATATCATCGCCACCCTACAGCGATAATGGAAGCAGCCCCGACAATAAAAGGAGGTGCATAACATGGCTGATTTAACTGTAAACGGAGACAGAAAAGAATTCAAGGTAGTCGGAAAGCCACATCTGCCGGGTAAACTATCATGGGCAGTAGCAACCGGCGTGGCAAAATTCGGAGCAGACTATGTTATACCCGACATGCTTGAAGCAAAATTCATGCGCAGCCCCTATGCCCATGCAAGGATAAAAAGCTACAACCTGAAAAAAGCCATGGCGGTCCCGGGTGTTGTGGACATAGTTACATATGACGATCAGGATATGCAGAAATTTAAACTCAGCGGCCTTATGGGCGGTTCACCATATCCTTTTCTTTCCGATGTTGCCCATGAAGAAAACGGGGTAGTCGGATTTATAGTCATTGCGGAAAACGAGGATATCTGCGAAGAGGGCTTAAGGCAGATTGATGTGGAATGGGAAATACTGCCAAATGTAACGGACATTAAAAAAGGAAGAGAGGATAATGCCCCGGTAATACGCCCTGATGATCGTAGTGGTCCAGGCGGGTTTGGTACGGGTCCCAGTAATAATCCTCCTAAAAAAGGCAATGTTGCTTTTTCCAATCAGAATCAGGGTGATGTTGAAAAGGGCTTCAAAGAGGCTGATTACATTGTAGAGTACGACCTTAATATGCCTACCTACGCATCCGCTTCACCAAACCCTCACGGATCTGTAGCATGGTGGTTTGACGATCCCTATCTGGGTAGAGACAATATCCATATAGAAGGTGCTGTCTGGCATGCAAGCGGTGGTAAAAACGCAATCGCGCAGCTTTACGGCCTGCCGCCGGAAAAAACAGTACAGGAAGGTCTTTTCCAGGGAGGTAAATACTGTGACTGGACAATACGAAGATCACAGAAAATCACTCCCTTTCTTTCAAAGAGGGTCGGACGGCCTGTCCGCTGTATAAATGAGCGCAAGGACACCTTTGACTTTATGGTCTCCCAGCGTTTTATGCATATGAAGGTCGGCTTTAAAAAGAACGGTCTGATTACCGCATTTGATGACTTCTCAATAGCTGACGGCGGCACCCCTGGTAATTCATTCTTCGGTACCTCGGGCGACCAGGGCTACAGTCCATACATTGGCACAAAATGTAAGAACATAAGGCAGAATATGGATATTGTAGACAGTAACCGCGGTCTTATGGCCTTCAGCTCACAGTTCTGTCCCTTTAACTGGGATTCAGTCACAATGGCAATACATGCTATTGCCGAGAAACTCGGAAAAGACCCCATTGATATCGCAAGAATTAATCTTCACGGACCTGACGGTCAGGATGACAACAGACCTGTTCCAAGTTTTGACGCATGTATTAAAGCCGGAAAGAAGATGATGAACTGGAAGTGGCATAAAAACGGCGCAAAGAGGCTTAAAGACGGAAGACTCCACGGTGCCGGCTTCAGATATCAGATGTGCCCGAGACACGCAATGGGCAGTGACTTTCATGCCGTGCTGGAGCTCAGGAACGGTGTAGTTCATATGCCCATACAGGGTCCCCATGCCGGTGTTTTTTCCGTTGAAGGCGATGCCATGATAGCGGCTGAAGAACTCGGTCTCAGGTTCGAGGATATCAGCATCGATTACGATCCCAATGCAATGTTCGTGTCTATCAGCGGCGGCGCTGACGGTCTTGTTGCAACCGGCTGGGTTATGAAGCAGTGCGCTCATAAATTAAGGAAGGAAATTTTTGAAGCAGCTATTGCCGAGGCAGAAAAACCGGCACCCATGGGATTCGGATTTGGGCCACCGCAAAAGGCTGCTCCAAATCCTTTAAAGGGTAAAAAACCGGAAGACCTGGATATAGTGGATGGAATAATAGTGCTTAAGTCAGATAAATCAAAGGGTGTTCCGCTTAAGAGTCTTACGTCAAATGTATACGCGACATTTGCCGGACATCCGCCTAATCCTTTATGGCCTGCCAAGTACGATCTTTTAAACACCCTGTACTGTGAAGTAGCGGTAGATGAAGAAACCGGTGTAGTAGAAGTCCTGAGATACGAAGCGGCTGTTGACTCCGGCAAGGTAATAAGGCTTACTTCCCTTGAAGGTCAGCTTAACCAGGTAGCGTACTTCAGCCAGGGATGCCAGCTTTATGAGGACTATTTCTACGATCCAAAAACAGGTGTTAAACTCAACCATAACTATATCGAGTACAAGAAAGCGGGTATGCTGGATGTAACGGATGTTAAGGAGCCGGAATTAATAGAAACCCGCGTCGGCAACGGAGTGTACGGTGCAAACGGTATAAGCCATTCAATGGCAAATACGCACCTTATTATCTGTGCTATTTACAATGCGATTGGCAAATGGGTTGATCCGCCGGCCACACCGGACAAGGTGCTCGCGGCATTGGGTAAGGCGTAATAAATACGCGGTATATGGTATACGGTTTATGGTTTTCGGTTAAAGACTAAAAACCCTAAACCCTTGTAAAATAAAGGAGAAAAAATGAAGCCATTTAATCATACAAATGCAACATCCATTGCAGAAATCAAAACAGCCCTTGCCGATGGAAAGACAACCTTAATCGCAGGCGGGACTGATCTTCTGGGGACACTCAAGGACAACATTCTCCGCGAGTACCCTTCTACGGTAATAAATCTCAAATCCGTTCCGGGGCTTGATTATATAAAGGAAAAGGGCGGCATGCTTAAAATTGGTGCGGCTACACGGTTAGCCGATATTGCTGCCGATCCCACTGTGCAGAAGAAATACACTGCACTGGCCCAGGCTGCATCACGGGTTGCCTCCCCGCATATCCGTGACATGGGTACAATAGGAGGAAATATCGCACAACTGCACAGGTGCTGGTATTTCCGGAAACCTGAAAACCGCTTTGACTGTAAACGCAAAGGCGGAAAAACCTGCTTTGCAATGACAGGTGACAACCGCTATCATTCCATCTTCGGCGCAGAAGGCGGATGTCTTGCGGTACATCCCAGCGATACGGCTCCGGCGCTTGTTGCCCTGAACGCAGAGATTGTAACTGACCGGAGAACTGTTGAGGCCGAAAAATTCTTTGATGTTAAAAAGCCGGGCAATACCGTTCTTGATAAGGATGAAATCATCACCGAAATACAAATTCCGGAACCTCCAAAGGGTTATAAAAGTGCATTTATTAAATTTGCCTTTCGTAAATCCATTGACTTCCCCATTGTCAACTGTGCTGTTATGGTCGGTGGAAAAAAACCCAGGATATGCCTGAATGCAGTTGCTCCAAAACCATACAGGGCGACAAAGGCCGAAGAAGTTATTGCCGGAAAAAGCATAGAGAAGATAAATGAAAAGATAGCCGAGGCAGCAGGAGAGGCTGCTGTTGCCGAGGTAAAATCCTTTCCAAAGGCAGCCCAGTTTAAAAAGCAGATTGCCAAGACCCTGGTTAAACGGGCAATTCTTTCAGCGAAAGCATAATGATGATGTAATATTAAGACAGGGAAGAACAGATCGTTCTTCCCTGTTATTTTTGGAGGAAACGATGTTAACAGTAACAGAAAAGGCAAACGAAAAGATAACAGATTTTCTTAAGGCCCAGAAAGATCCGTCATGTATAAGGCTTTTCCTTTCAGAAGGCGGCTGTTCCGGACCTTCTCTGGGAATGGCTCTTGATGATCCATCAGAAAATGATGAAATTATAAAAGACAACGGTGTAACCTACTTAATTGACAAATTGCTGCTGGAGCAGGCAAAGCCGATAAGTGTTGACTTTATTGAAACTGAGACAGGATCGGGTTTTTCAATCTCCTCCGGTTTACCAAAGGGAACCGGGTGCAGTTCCTGCTCAAG
>JASFHE010000314.1:0-7586 GCA_050123415.1 Desulfobacteraceae bacterium
GATTTGTGTTTCTTGGGCGTTACACATATCTATCTGATCCAACGAGGTTTTTCAATCCTTACTTCCTTTTTTTAATCTTTAATCGCGGTTCTTGGGCAAGAGTTCAAAGCTCAAAGGTGAATGCTGAAAGAAAAATTTAAAACTTATCACAACGATATGAGATGAGTATAATTGAAAAGCCTTTGAACTTTAATCTTGAACCGTTGATCTCTATCTCTTCCCTTTTGAGCTTTGAGCTTTCAGCTTTGATCTAATATTAAACACTGGATATTGCCCTGGATAATATACTCTTTTTTCGCTCCCAAGTTGATGACTTGTAAGCATTGATCTATCAGCGTAATTCAGCAACATCAATATTAATTCTTTTCCCCTTAGAAATCCGAGGCAGCCATTTGCTGCATTTATTTCATCGAAAGTATCTACATTATCTCTTCTTACGTTCGGTCCGGTGATCATAATGGGAACTGGTTCTCCCGAATGAATCAGTGGTGAATCAGAGGGTGTTGAATGGTCTGCGGTAATGGCTACAAGTAAATCATCTCTTTTATTTATTTCTTTTATTAATCCGGTGAAACATTTATCCAGTTCGGTAATTATTACTTTTTTGTGTTCCGGTGTTCCTTTATGGGCAGCTTCATCAGGTGCCTTGGTGTGTACATGAAAAAAATCATGTTCTTTATCTTTAAGTGCAATGTTAATTCGTTCTGATAGGTCTTTACCGGGGTTCTTGCTGTCCTTCACAGTTATGTAATCCAGTCCTATTTCATTTGCCAGACCGGTGTAAATAGAGGCAGATGCCATAAGAAGTCCTTTGAGCCCCCATATTTTCTCAAATGACTTTTGAACCCTTCTTCTACCGCATCGCTGTGTAACAAGAAAATTGGCTTTGTGTTTTTGGGACGACAATATTTTATGACAATAGCATAGATATTCATTTAAAGCCCCGGCTGTGTTTTCTGCCATTTCGGGCTCAGGGTTATTCTCAACTAGTTCTATGCTTGCTATGGGATTTCCTTTTACAATCGGGTCTGAATCGGAGATGTACGGGGAAACCTTACCACTCATAATAAGTGTGGCATCATTTCTTCTGGTTTGAACAAGTCTGAAGGTTATCCCTCGTGTTTTATATTTTGAAATATTTCTGAAAAGCTTTCCAAGGATTTCTTTATCACCTGTTATTTCATCCCGACCCTTTATTAGGATCGGCACTCCATTATCAAAGGAAATATCTGCTAAATGTGAAAGGCAAAGGATATCATCATCTTGAAATGTAACATTATCGCCAACTGCCTCAAGGAGACCACGTCCCGGAAAATCATCGCGTTCATAACCGAACATAAGGTAATGGGCTATTTCACTCGGAAGACATTCGCCCGGGATTGATGCATGAAAAATACCGTTACTTCCGATACCAGCCAGATAGTCAAGGTTAGGCGTATGGGCGGCCTGTAGTGGTGTTTTGTAGCCAAGTTCCTTATATGCCCGGTCACCAAGGCCGTCCAGGAGGATTTGTAAAATCTTCATGATATATTATTTCCAGTTCTTTTAAGTTTATGCAATAAAGAGTTTTGTGTAATAGCAAAGGGTGCATATTAGTGATACTAGCATCAAGTATCCAGTATCAAGATACCAGCTTTCAGCCTTGAGCTTTGAGCTTATTTCTCTCTAAATTATTCAGGTATTCATCGATCATTTTTTTCGTCTTTAGCAATCCTTCAATTTCCCTGATCTCTATAACCCACCAGGCACAACCTGTCTTTATAACCATATCCAGGCGATCTTCAATGTCTGACAAATTCTCAGGCGGCAGGTGTCCAATTCCCGATACTTCTTCATCATACAGATGTGCTGCTACAAGATTGCTGGCATGGGGCGTAATAAAATCTTCTACACTATAATGCTGACTTACTACTGCTTCACATACTGCTGCGTGTCCTATATCAATTGTAACCCAGGCCCCGCTCCTTCTGATAAGTTTTTCAAAAAGATTTGGCTTGCTTGTCCATCCCCATGCAAGATTTTCAAGGCATACCTTTACCCGTCGCTCAAGCCCATACTGGACGAGTTTTTTTAAATTTTCAATAGTTGTATCCCATGAAAGAGGAATGGTTGAATCACGCCCCAGACCAACATGAATAGATAAATATCCTCCTCCTGTTCTGGATATCAATCGTATGATTTTATTGAATATTGATACTGCATATTTTGCCTTATCAGGGTCATTATGCCCGATGTCAATTTTATGAAAAGGACAGTGATATCTGACTTCAAAAGAATCAAGTATTCCCATCTCCTTTATCCATCGTGATTCTTCGGATGGAGTTGAAGGAAGTGTATCCATTTCAAAAGACCAGTCTATCCCGTCAAAGCCATGCTCCAGTGCAAAATCCTTTAGCTGGTAAATATCATCATATATATTGCACATTGCGAGTTTGGGGAGCATTTTAATATCCTTTAATATTGTGTATCCAGGAGTTCTCCTGCTATTTTCTTATGGTCAGGAATAAAATCATCCAGATAGCTTTCGATAATCTTTTCTGTACATGGCACTAAAAAGTTTTTAAGAAAATTTATCGCATCTTTTTTTTTTATTATGTTAGTGCCTGCGGTATCCCTATAATTACCTGATAAAACACATCCCAGTTGATCTTTATCCTGCTTCCAATCAATGCCGATGATTTTTTCAATTTGTTTGCCGTCGTCAATCTGCCTTATAGGCATATACAAAGGTATCTTATATTTTCTGAACAATGATTTATATTCATCAAGCACTTCAGGGATTTGATTTATCTTTTCTCCGCCATCATGGCTTTCCCGTTCTCCTGCAATAATCGGTATATTTCCGAGCAGCACCGAAAGAGGAATACGTGTACTGTGCAGGTAGAGGTGACAACCTATACATGGCGTATAAAATCCAAATTTTTTTGTCATCTCACTGATAAATCTGCCATTCAGGGCCTGCCAGAATCCGGTTGATCCAAAAACAATCAAATCATGTACTCTGACTCCTTCAGGCAATTTTTGCCTCAATCTTTCAATCGCTTCTATTACACTTTGCCAGTTTCCAAACTCAGTGCCTGTGTAAACATATGTCGGAAGAAGATCAGATAAATTATTTTCCTCCACACCTTTTATTGCAGCTGCGACACTATCCCTTCCGGCCATTTCTACTATTGCCAGCCCTTTAATATTCCGTAAGCTTTCTATATAATCCTTTGGAAGCATCCAGTCAGGCAGGTTTATGATGCATTCCGGTTTGCTCAGGAATATTTCCCTGATTTGTGACTCATATCCTGCCATATTTAATTCTCCTTAAAAGTTCAGGATGATTATTTTGCGACAGAATACTAAGCCTATATTAATCAGGGGAGTATGGCAACAGAAAGGAAATTGAGATCAAAGCTGAAGGCTGAAAGCTCAAAGAAAAAGAAGCCATAAAGTTAAGCCAAGAATAATAGAAGAAATAAAGTTTTTATTGATTTTGTTTTTTAAAACAATACCTTCAGCTTTGAGCCTTGAGCTTTCAGCTCTTTCATACATTTATTACCTTATCGGCAAGCTGCATTGCAGTCACTATATCAAGCATGTTAGTCGTTTCACCCGCCTGTTTTCTTTCCAGTAAATTAAAGTGTGTAAGGCATGTACCGCAGACAAGGATCTTAATACTGTTTTTTTCAAGATCCTTTATGTCTTCCAGTGCCTCAGAACCATCAATTGTCAATTTTACTCCTTCATTCAGAAAAACCAGCCTCCAGAGATCACTACCCATTTCTCTGAGAGTTTTTAAAAAGCTTGCCATGAGTTTTGTCCCGAGTTCATCATCACCATGTCCAATCTTGTCAGAGGTAACCATAACCATTATTTTCTGACTCTCGTTTTCTGAATCTGAATCCTTCGTGGATTGAATATTTTCTTCATCAACAGCATCAGCCGACTTTCCAAATACAATGAAAAAATCCTCTTCATCTCTAATCGAGATATTAAAATTTCTTGATTCGAGGAATCTTGCCACGTTTTGTTTTGCAGCTTCATTGTCAACCATTATTGCAATTTCAGTTAATCCATTTTTTTCAATGGCATCCTTGGTTTTTAAAACCGGAGCCGGGCACGCTAATCCCCTGCAGTCTATTGCTGTCATAATATTTATGCCTTTCGTGTATTTTAAAATATACTATTTCGGTGAGATTATATTTTAAGTCAAACTGGAAAAGCCGATAATTTGGGTAGAGTCAATAGGGGATGCCTATAATTTCTGGTTTGTCTAATAATTAATAAAGAACAGGGTAAATTGGGCAGATACTTGATCCTGGATGCTGGTCGCTTGATAAAAAGCAATTTTTGTATGCTGATTACTTATCAGTCAAGACGTTCTCTGTTTTCCCAGTATCCAGTATCTGGTTTTCACATCCAGTATCATACTCCAGAATATTCCCGCAATACTCTATCCTCTTTACTCTTTTCTATTTCCTGTTATTTAAACCTCAGCTTCCTTGATTCACATTTTTCCAGATCCATATAAACCAGCATATTTCTTAACAGGTTTTCTTTTTTAAGGATTATTTTCATTACTTCGATTACCTGAAATGATGCGATTATTGCCGGAGTAACTGCCGGAACGCCTAGTATTGACACAGGACTTTTTTCAGGAGATGTTGAAGGCCTGTCTTTTCCATAAATGCTTTCCATCCCCGCATCATCCGGGAATATGGTCATTAATTGACCTTCAAATCCTGCGACTGCTCCATGGACAAGAGGGATGCCAAAGTTTTTCGCGAAATCTTCCAGGATAAATCTATCTGATACATTATCAAGAGCGTCAACTATTACATCGGAATCTGTCAAAATATTTTTGGCATTTGAACTGTCCAGCCGTGTTTGGAAGGCCGTTACATTTACAGCAGGATTGATTTTGCTTATTGCCACCTTTGCAGTCTCTGCCTTTGATTTTCCTATAACGTCAATAGCGCTAAGGGCCTGGCGGTTTAAATTTGTTTCATCGAATACATCGTGATCAATGACAGCCAGATTTCCAATCCCCAGCCGTGCAAGTAAAACAATGATCTGTCCTCCAAGCCCACCTGCCCCTATTATGCCTATCCTGGATTCTAAAAGCTCTAGTTGCTCGTCAATAGTGATTGAGCTCAGATTTCTAATATAACGATATGGTAAAATTTTCTTTTTAAGAGCGGCTCTGTAAATGTCATACGGACTCATATTATACTCAGAAGCAATATCTAATGCCTCTTGTTCCTTGATGACAACTGTGTCACGACCTGCCTGGTCAGGGAGTGTGACAGCTTTCCGGCTGATTTCTTTTTCTATATTGTTGATTTTTTCCATGGACTTATTTTAATCATACCCTTTAGTAATTACATACAATCCTTCTGTTTCTATAATGCCTTAATCATATGTGGGCAGCATTCACTTTACCATAAGTTCGGAAACCAGTTCTGTAATATCAATAACCCTGATATTGCCGCGATCCTCCCTTGAAATACCTCGCGTGCCTTTTGTAAGATTATCCTTGCAGGCGGCGCAGCCGGTAATGATCAGTTCCGCACCGACATCAAGTGCGTCCCTGACCCTTACTGTTGCAACATCCTTAGCGAGGCTGTGATCATTGGCCATAATAAGGCCACCTCCGCCACAACATCTTGAGAGCAGCCTGTTTCTTTCCATCTCAACAAAATCAACACCGGGAATGCTGTTTATAATATTCCTGGGTTCATCAAATATGCTGAACGATCTTCCAAGGTCACAGGGATCGTGATAGGTAATCTTTTTTGAAAAACCTTCTTTTAGCTTGATTTTTCCTTCCTTTATCAGTTTTTCAAGGTAGTGTACCGAGTGATAAACCTCCACATCCAGGTCACCATATTTTGCGTACAGCTTTTTAAATGCCTTGTAGCATCCGGCGCAGGGAGTGACCAGTTCTCTGGCCTTTGTTGTCTTTATTCTTTCAACCATTTTTTGAACATGCGTTCTAAAATCATCAACCGCGCCCATCAGATAAAGCGGAAGACCGCAGCAGCCTTCATCCTCTCCCAGCACAGTGTAATCAACACCGGCAGCATCTATTGGTTTTAACAGGCTGGGAACCATCTCCATATCAGAATAGCTTGGCACACAACCCATAAACAGAAGCGTCTCGGCAGTTTCCCTTAGCTCGCCATTTTCTGCCATTTCTTCAAGCTCCGGAGGATACACCTCTATTCTTTCCTCTCTCGGGCTTCCATATACATTCTCGGTTGAAAAAATATTCTTTCTCAAGGCTACAACAGGTTCCGATCCAAAACCTTCTCTGAACAGTTTTTCCCTTGCACCCTGGACAATATCATCGACCTTTATTATTGCAGGACAGTAATATGTACAAGTCTGACAGACGGTACAGGTATAAAAAGCTTCCGCCATTTCTTTTGAAGGTTTTTCCTCTCCGGTCATAAGATAGTAGGCAAGGGTATTACGGCCCCTGGCGTTTCTTGACTCCCTGTGCGTAATTCCGAATGTCGGGCATCCCATTCTGCAGTATCCGCACTGGATACATGCTAGCAATTCATTGTCTGTACCAATCCCATAGGAATCAACAGCTTCGGGATTCTCCATTAACTGTTTATAGGCAAAGTGATCAAGGATACCCGGTGTTGTGCCGTCATCATCAAGATTCATCTTGCCCGGATTAAGAATATTAAGGGGATCAAGGGCCTTTTTAATACTCCTCATAACATTGAGCCCTTCACCAAGCTGTCTTTCTATATGGGGCGCCCTGGCTAATCCTGTGCCATGTTCGGCGGTAACTGTACCGCCTGCATCCATGACAGCCTCAAAAAGCTCTTCCGATGCACCCTTTACCTTGTTCCAGTCTTCCCGGTTTCTTACATCAGCTACAAAGGTGGTGTGTATGTTACCGTCACCAACATGACCGAATGATGTTATGAGTATGTCATGTTTTTTTGAAATTTCCTGAGCCTTTTTAATGGTCGCCGGGATGCGTGTTGAGGGTACCCCGAGGTCCTCAGTAATGGAGATCATACGGTTACCGGGTTTTATACGTGAGAGGGTTGGCACAAGACCTCCACGTGCCTTCATCATTTCTTCTCTTTTTGCGGGATCATCACTCCACTGGAATTCCATGCCTCCATGGCTGCCGCAGATATCATTCATCCTGGTCATATCCCTCTTTACCACAGGTTCCGCGCCGTCAGCCTCCATCAGGAGCATTGCCTCGATTTTGTTTGTGTCCCTTCCAAGAGCCTTTTCAACCGCCTTGAGGGCAAAGTTATCCATGATTTCACATGCCGCGAGTTTTATACCTGATGTGGAAATTTCCGTAACCGCCTCAACCGCAGAATTTATGTCACCGAATATGGCCATTGCAAGGGCGCTGTATTCCGGTCTGGGTAACAGTTTTACTGTTATCTCGGTAATAATGCCGAGTGTCCCTTCAGCAGCCGAAAACAGGTGCGTAAGGTCATAGCCAAGGGATGTTTTAGGTGCAATAGTACCTGTTTCAATTATTCTGCCGTCAGCCAGTACAACCTTTAAACCTTTTATGTAATCACGGGTGGTCCCGTACTTGACCGCCCTGT
>JASFHE010000315.1:0-7586 GCA_050123415.1 Desulfobacteraceae bacterium
GTATCATCTCTTTTAACCTCGTTGGTTTGATTTGTGTTTCTTGGGCGTTACACATATCTATCTGATCCAACGAGGTTTTTCAATCCTTACTTCCTTTTTTTAATCTTTAATCGCGGTTCTTGGGGAAGAAAAAACTAACCTCTCCAGGCGTCTTGCCTCACTTTGCAGGGGGAAGGCGGGAATCTATTTTTTTTATTTGAAAAAACTTTAAAGTGGATTTTCACCTTCGCAGGTCATTGATCCCGATCTATGGGGGAATGACGATTAAGGCGGTATACCTGTTTGACTTATGAGATATCTTACGTTATTATGTAAACGTAATCAAAGGAGTTTAAAATGGATAAAATAATGTCAGCAAGGGTTGATGAATCAACCGTGAACCAAATCGGAGTACTGTCCAAAAAGCTGAATATTACCCGGAAAGCAGTTATTGAGAATGCCATTAAAAATTACGCACAACAGGTTGAATGCGATAAAGAGCTGGATATTTTAAAAATAACCTGTGGTAGCTGGAAACGGAAAGAACCGGCTTCAGAAACTGTTCGGAATATTAAAAAGGCCATGCGCAACTCTCAGGAAAGGTACAAAAAACCATGAGAGCCTATATAGATACCGATGTTCTCATATGGCACCTGCGCGGAGAGCAAAAAGCTGCAAAATTTCTAAAAAAAATAAGAGATATTGAAAAATATGAGTTATGGACAGGAGCAATGCAGCGCTCTGAAGTCATTTTTTTTATGCGACCGGAAGAAGAGGACGAAACTCTTCTTTTTTTATCCCTTTTTAAAACAGCGCCTGTAGACCAGGGTATTATTAACCAGGCAGGAGAATATTACAGGCAATGGAACCCAAAGAATGGCATGGATGTGAATGATTCGATTCTTGCTGCGACCGCCTTCATAAATGGCGGCAAGATATATACTCTGAATAAAAAACATTATTCAATACCGGAAATTATTGTTCAGAAGGCATGGAAATAAAGAGTAAAACGGAATACTGTTTAAAATAATCGGGACGGTAACCCATGATAGATGAGCTTGATAAAAAAATAATAAACATTCTTCAGAAGGATATTCCTGTTGACCCCCGGCCATATAAAATTATCGCAGATCAATTAGGAGTTGAAGAGGATAGAATTCTAAAAAGAATAGAAACCATGGTCCGGAAGGGAGTTATACGGCGCTTCGGGGCAACTCTTTATCATCAGAAAGCAGGTTTCAGCGCTAATGCAATAGTGGCATGGATTATCCCGGAAGATAAAATGGATGAAACCGGGCGCATGATGGCCGGTTTCAGGGAGGTCACACACTGTTATTACCGTCGGCCGCAAAAAGACTGGAAATACAGCCTTTATACAATGATTCATGGTGATACAAGAGAAGAGTGTCATGACATAGCAAAAAAAATGTCTGAAAAGACCGGCATGAAAGATTATTCTCTTCTTTTTAGTGAAAAAGAATTCAAGAAAACAAGTATGGAGTATTTTTAATAAAACGGAGTGGATATATGTACGAAAAATCAAAAGCGCTATTTGAACAGGCGAAAAAATATATCCCGGGAGGTGTCAACAGCCCGGTACGCGCGGGTAAAGCTGTTGGAATCGATCCCCTGTTCATATCAAAGGCAGAAGGCTGCTATCTGTGGGATGAGGATGGCACAAAATATATAGATTATGTCTGTTCCTGGGGACCAATGATCCTGGGGCACAACCATCCTGAGGTAATAAAGGCAATAACTGCAAAAATACCCATGGGCACCAGCTATGGGGCGCCTACTGCCATTGAAGTGGAAGTAGCTGAAACCATTATTGAAATGGTGCCGTCTATTGAAATGGTGAGGATGGTAAATTCAGGCACAGAAGCTGCAATGAGTGCTATCCGTCTTGCAAGGGGGTATACAGGGAGAAACATTATAATTAAGTTTGAAGGGTGCTATCACGGTCATGCCGACAGCCTCCTTGTTGATGCCGGGAGCGGGGTGGCGACACTGGGAATCCCGGGCAGCCCCGGTATACCCGAAAAAATAGCCGGATATACAATGTCACTTCCCTTTAACAACCTCGAAAATGTCATTAGCGCATTTGACAAATACGGAGAGGATATCGCCGCTGTAATTGTTGAACCTGTTCCTGCCAATATGGGCGTTATTATCCCTGATATTGAATTCCTGAAGGGCTTAAGAAAACTTACGCAGGAAAACGGTGCTCTTTTGATTTTTGACGAAGTAATCAGCGGATTCAGGGTAAGCCCCGGCGGAGCTCAACAGTTTTACAATATTATGCCTGATCTTACATGTCTGGGTAAAATTATCGGTGGAGGTCTCCCGGTCGGCGCCTATGGCGGCAAAAAAGAGATTATGGAACATATCGCCCCTGAAGGAAATATTTACCAGGCAGGAACCCTGTCAGGAAATCCCCTTGCCATGGCAGCCGGTCTTTCCACCCTTAACCTGTTAAAAGACAGTAATGTATATAAAAATCTTGAAACAAAGGGAAACAGGCTTTTCAATGGTTTAAAGGATGCAGCGGATAAGTCAGGTCTGGATGTTGTAATAAACCATATAGCCTCACTCGGTTCTCTGTTTTTTACAAAGGAGCCTGTAACTGACTTTGCCTCAGCCAAAAAAAGTGACGCTTCCTTTTTTAAAATGCTTTACAAAAAAATGCGTGAAAATGGAATTTATCTCGCTCCCAGTCCCTTTGAGGCGTATTTTGTCTCCATCGCCCATAATGATGAAGTAATTGACAGGACAATTAAGGTCGCCGCTGAGTGTTTTAAACAGGTATAAAGATATAAAAAACACAACAGAATCAGCGTAAAACTGGAACATATTCAGGCAAAAGGATATTGACTTTATAAAAAAATATGTGATAGAAAGCGCTTCAAAGATTTGTCAGACAAATAAAGATCCTGATTATGGATGATGAGACAAAAAAAATGATCAGAACTCTTGGCCACCTCAGCACTGTTGGGTTGGCTATGGCATTATCAATAATTCTGGGTGTCCTTATAGGCTATTATCTGGATGACAAATTTAATACCGAGCCATGGTTTTTTATTATTTTTCTGGCTTTAGGCATTATTGCAGCCTTTAAAAACCTGTATATAATTTATAAAAAGGCAAAAGATCTTTAAGGGACAGCAAATTAAATGGAGTGGAATAAAATAAATGAAGAAATTAAAATCTGGAATTGGATCACCCTCCTTTCTCTTTCTTTGTTGAGTTATATTCTATTTAGTCCCGCCCATACATTCGGGACAATTGTTGGCGGTTTTCTCGTAATAACTAACTTTAACATACTCCAGCACACTCTATGTAAAGCCTTTGGAAATAGAAATATATTAAAGAGTAAACGAATTTCAATCATCTTTAAGTTTTATTTCCGAATTATAGTTTTGGGTTTTGTCATAGCTGTCCTTGTTCTAAAAGGATGGATAGATCCTCTTGGATTGGCTACCGGACTATCTACTGTTGTTTTTGCAATTACCCTCTTTGGCATAAGAATCGCCATTAAACCAAAGGGACGGGAGGTGTTTTAACTGTGGAAGAACATCATTTATATTATATTAACGAACTCTTAGGAGCCTTGGGATTCAGCCACTTTGCTCATGAATACCAGCAAATTACCCATTCATTATTTATAATCATATTAATGCTTGCAGGCGGTTTTTTTCTCTCCAGGGGAATAAAACTTATACCCGGGAAAGGCCAGTCTTTTCTTGAATTTGTTGTGTCAAGCCTTGAAGATTTTATGGTTGAAATCACCGGTCCAGAAGGTCGAGCCTTTTTCCCTTTCATTGCTACTCTTTTTCTCTATATACTTTTATGCAATCTGATAGGGCTTGTTCCAGGTTTTATCTCACCGACTGCTGACCCGAATACAACTTTTTCATTAGCATTCTGCACTTTTGTAGTCACCCATATAATTGGTATAAAATTCCATGGAGTCAAATATATTAAGCACTTTCTGGGTCCTGTCTGGTATATGGCCTGGATAATGTTACCTATTGAGTTGATTAGCCATGTTGCGAGAGTAATGTCGCTTACCTTTCGCCTATTTGGAAATATTTTCGGAAAAGAAAAAGTGTTGGGAATATTTTTTATTCTTGGAGGATTGTACCTGCTCCCTCTACCGATATTATTTTTAGGAATACTGGTAAGTTTCATACAGGCAGTTGTATTCATGCTGTTAGCGACTATTTATTTTGCAGGAGCCATGGAAGAAGCACATTAATATTTTTAACAACTTATTAAAAAAAGTATTTAATTAAAAAGGTAAATAATAAAAGAAGGGAGATTTTTTATGTCAAGAAGAAATGTTATGGCGCTTTTAACCTTTACAGTGATTCTAGGTTTTTCATCAATTGCTCTGGCAGAAGACGGTGGCGCAAAAGCTGCAGGATTATGGGCATTTTTTGGTATTGCTATTGCTGCCGGTATTGCCATAGGTATCGCTGCCCTGGGAACCGGATTAGGTATGGGAAATGCAATAAATGGTGCCCTCCAGGGTGTGGCAAGAAATCCGGAGGCTGGCGGAAGAATTTTAACTATGATGATTGTCGGTCTGGGACTTATCGAGTCTCTTGCTATTTATGCTTTTCTCATTAGTATACTGTTAGTAAACAAAATCCCGGGTTTGGATGAAATGCTTGGTGCTATCGTTAAAGGCTTTGGAGCATAATCAGGTATTTTTTTTAAAGAGGGCATTATTTAATAATGCCCTCTTTTTTCGCCTCTATTTTGTGCAAATATTCACAAAATCCCGGTTTCAAAGGGTTATTTGATGATAAAAAATATCAAAATCCCTGACGTCACGATTGAAAGAGTCGCGCTTTACCTCAGACCTCTTGAAGACTTTGAGAAGGGCGGCGGGCAGGTCATTTCATCGGATAAACTTGCAGAACTATGTAATGTAAATCCCGCTCAGGTAAGAAAAGACCTGTCTTTTTTCGGCGAGTTCGGCGTAAGGGGTGTTGGTTACCAGGTTCATGAGTTACTCAATGAAATCAAAAAGATACTTGCATCTGACCGGGAATGGAGGCTGGGGATAGCCGGTCTTGAAGATATTGGTATGGCCCTAGTCCAGCATAAAAACTTTTTGCACAGGGGTTATAAATTTGTAGCGGCATTTGATTCCAATCCCCGCAATATCGGCAAACATCTTCCAATGGGTTTAATAGTCCAGCCGATGTCCAGACTCAAGGAAACAGCTATTGACCTGTCCCTTGAAATAGGCGTAATTGCCACACCGGCATCTGAAGCCCAGAAAACAGCTGACCTTTTTTTTGATGCAGGCATACTTGCAGTACTTAATTTCTCAGCAACCCATCTTCGAAAACCTGACTGCTGTCTTGTTCAGAATGTTGATTTCACTTTCAATCTGGACCATCTCGCCTATCGTCTGAATAAGAAAAAATAGACTTGAAAAGTGCATATCCGTAGCACCGGCCCTTTAAATCATTTAACTATAGTGATTGGAATCAATATTTCAGATTATTTGGCAGTTTACTATTGACAAAAGATGCATTATTAGCGATTTAATCAAGGGATTTTAATAACCTAGCGATAAAAAAGACTTTTTGAAAGGAAACGATATGGAAAAGGTATATTCGAGTTTAACGAATGAGGGCCCGATATCGGTAACCGTAAAGGACGGGAAGGTTACGCGGGTACAACCTCTGATCATGGATGAAAAAGATTTCAGGCCATGGACAATAGAAGCAGGCGGAAAGACATACTCACCCCCGTTGAAGGCAAACCTTGCACCCTTTGTTCACGCGGAAAGGACAAGGCTGTACTCGGACGACAGGATAAAATACCCCATGAAGCGGGTGGATTTTGATCCGAACGGGGAAAGAAATCCTCAGAACAGGGGCAAATCCGGCTATGAAAGAATAAGCTGGGACGAGGCCCTTGATATCACCGCGAATGAGATCAAAAGAATCAGGGAAGAACACGGCGGAGCAGCAATTACGGGAATGACCTCATCCCACCATAACTGGGGTATAGTAGGCTATAAAATGGGACCATTCCCCAGATTTATGGACATGCTGGAGTACACACCCGTGTTTGACAATCCTGACAGCTGGGAAGGCTGGCACTGGGGAGCCACCCATGCATGGGGATTTTTCTGGCGCCTTGGCATGCCGGAACAGTACGACCTTCTTGAAGATTCCATGAAGAATGCGGAAATGATAGTGTTCTGGTCAAATGACCCCGATACCACAAGGGCAATCTACTGCGGCCAGGATTCTGTAATATGGAGACAGTGGCTCAAGGAAAAGGGAGTCAAAATGGTATTCCTTGATCCCTATTTCAACTACACAGCCGCTCATATGGACGGAACATGGTTCCCGCTCAATCCCGATTCAAACGCGGCCCTCGCACTTGGAATAGCCTTTACCTGGATAGAAGAAGGCACCTATGACAAGGACTTTGTGGAAAACAGGACCGTGGGCTTTGACGAGTTTAAAAAATATGTCACGGGGGAAGAAGACGGGGTACCCAAGACCCCCGAATGGGCAGCAGAGGAATCAGGAATCCCCGCCAGAAGGATCAGGGCCCTGGCAAGGGAATGGGCAGCAAAAAATACCGTTCTGGCAGCAGGAACCAGGGGCGGAGAAGGCGGAGCATGCAGAACCGCTTTTGGAACAGAATGGGCAAGACTCATGGTCCTTCTACAGGCCATGCAGGGACTTGGGAAAGCCGGAAACACCATATGGGGAACAGCCATGGGATGTCCGGCAGATACCAGCTATTATGTTCCCGGATACGCAGACCTTGACACCAGAATGGCAATAACAAGGGCAGCCCGGACAAAGATCACCAACCCGACACAGCAGAGACTTTACAGACTGACCCTCCCCGATGCCATACTCAACTCCAAAGACGCATGGACCGGGACAGGCTTCTGCGGCCAGTCCCTGGAACAGCAGTTCCAGAAATTTCAATATCCCATGGAAGGATATCCTGAAGTCAGGATGTTCTACCGCTATGGCGGAAGCTTCATAGGAACCATGAGTGATACAAACAAATGGGTAAAGATGTACCAGAGCCCGAAACTGGAGTTTGTAGTAAACCAGGACTGCTGGTACTGCAGTGAAACCAACTTTGCCGATATTATATTCCCTGCCTGTACCAGCCTTGAAAGGGATGACTGGGGAGAATGGGGAGCAGCAGGAGGCTACAGCAACCACGGCAACAACGGATGTAACTACAGGATAATAGTACGCCAGCAGAAAGCAATAGAGCCCTTATGGGAATCAAAACCGGACTATGAGATACTGACCCTTCTGGCAGACAGACTCGGCATGAAGGACCTGTATACGGACGGCGGAAGGACAGACATAGACTGGTGCAAGGCCTATTATGAGATATCCGATCTGCCCGGGATCATGAGCTGGGAAGAGTTTGATAAAAAAGGGTATATAGTAATAAGCCCCGGGGAAGAATACAAACCCACACCCGCGTTACGCTGGTTCAATGAAGGCCGTCCCTGTGACACCCCTGACTCAATGAACCCGAAACGAGGTAAGGAGAACGGCAATGAACTCAGCACCTACAGCGGAAAGATAGAGTTTGTCTCC
>JASFHE010000316.1:0-7571 GCA_050123415.1 Desulfobacteraceae bacterium
TTGAAATTTAAAATCTAGAGGCCTGCCATGATTCAATGTCGGATTTTGGGTCCTGACAAAATGATCGAACTCCAGTATATAATTATGGATAGCAGTACTGTCTAACAAACGAGACGCCAACAAAGACGGCTTTATTTCTTTAGGCCAGTTTGTTATCAAACTCTCTGCTCTTTTTACATATCCTTTATGCCAGTCAGGCTTTAAGATACTTTAGGAGATGTGCATAAAAAAATGTGCATCATGCACATAGTATTGTGCATTTTTTAATTTTTTAGAAATATAAAGCAATCCGGTCGATATTCCTCCATAAAAATCATTACAGTGAAAAGCCTTGCTATCCCTGATTATCCATGCCCTTAACACTAAAGAGATCAATAACTGCATCCCTATGGCATGATGTTTGTAATAAGGAAAACAGTCTGAAGGAATTTAGGCTGAAGGCTGAAGGAAAAACGAAAATACTAACAGTCTTCAGGCTAACATGCTTCAGCCTGCTTTTAAACAAAAGGTGACAATTATGAGCAAAGTACAATCCATTAAAGCCGCAGACATTGTTCTGGATAACAGGATCTATCCGCGCAGCAGCATCGATCACAAACGAGTCTCTATGTTTGAAGAAAACATGCGGGATGGATTTGAATTTGATCCCATTCATCTGGAAGTCCATCCTGATGAACCGGGAAAATACCGTATCCTGGATGGTGCCCATCGATTTAATGCCTATAAGGGTATCGGACAAAAAGAGGTCACAGCAGAAATCATAAAGCTCAATGGAAAGGATCCCCTCCTTTATGCAGCAAGACAGGCAATAGGTCCGAGGCTTCTCAATGAGGAAGAAGCCAGAAATACGGCAAGAAGGGCATATCAGAATAATCCGAAACTGAGTTCAGAAGAGATAGGTAAAGATGTTGGGCGGTCGAGACAGGCTGTGGATATTTACATTGCTGACTTAAGGGCTTCTTTTCAACAGGATATTAATCAGAAAATATTTCATATGGTCCGTTTAGGCATTCCTCAACAAAGGATATCCGATCGTTTAAACATCCTCCAAAGCAAAATCTCGGGCTATTTATCGGATATGCTAATGTTGGCAAATCCGATAAATAACGATCTGCGGAAGGGCTTCACTGTCTCACAGGTGGCTGAAAAGCACGGCTGGCCTGAATTTCTGGTCTGGTCGTTAAAATTGGAAAGCAAAAATGATCTTGCTAAATGCGAGGAATTACGATGGAAAATCGAGCCCTGGGACTACTGGGATTTTAATGATAATGCCGACAGACGGTTCGGCGACGATTGGACGGGAAGAATCTCGGCACAGATTATAGCCAATATACTTTATTTCTTCTCTAAAGAGGGTGACCTGGTTTTTGATCCCATGGCGGGCGGGGGAGTTGTAGCAGACACATGCCTTGCACTTAACCGCCGCTGCTGGAGCTTTGACATGACTGACAGGCCGGATAACAGGCCTGAGATTGAACCTTATTTCTGGGACATAAAAAATCCTGAATGGCCGGTCAACGGAAAGACAAAACCGGATCTCATTGTTTTTGACCCGCCCTATTATAAAGGTGAAGAAGAAGGTTATATATCGAAACTGGAAAAAGAAGAGTATCTGAAGTTCCTTGAAGCATTCCTGAAACTGGCCAGTGAGAACAGCAAAAAGAGTACAAGGCTTGCCATGATATGTGCTGACTGGAGAGACTTCTGGGATACACCGGCCAGGGATGAAAGTCCTGAGAAGTCAATACTGATTAATGATTATGCAGATCGAATAAAAAGGACCGGCTGGGATATTTCTTATCTTATCCGGGCACCTATGTCACCTGAGAAGTTCCAGGGTGATGTTGCTGCTGAAATGGAGAAAAAGAAGATACTTGGTGTTACAGGCAGATATGTGGTGGTGGCTGAAAAGGCAGGTTAATGGTGTATAGGCTATAGACTGAAGGAAAGACAGCAAATCCTGACAGCCTTCCGCCTAAAACACTTCAGCCTGGTGCTGGAATCATCTTAATATATAATACCCATCACTGCCCCGGTCATACATGTAGCAATAGTCCCGGCGACAATTGATCTCATGCCCAGACTCACAATCTCATTCCTTCGTTCAGGCGCCATGGCGCCCATTCCACCGATAATTATTCCGAGGGAACCGGGATTTGCAAAACCGCACATGGCATATGTCATTATTATGCGGCTCCTTTCGGATATGACATTCTCACCAAGTGATGCCAGATTCTGATAGGCTATCAGCTCGTTAAGTATGGTCTTTATTCCCATCAGACTACCTGTAATTTTTGCTTCTGACCATGGAATACCCATAATCCATGTAACAGGTGCCATAATATAGCCCAGCAGTCTTTGTATTGTTATTGGTTCTCCGCCCGGATCAGGGATTATTCCCAGTATCATATTGAGGAGGTGAACAAGTGCAACCAGTACAACGAGCATGGCTGCAATATTGATAAGCAGATTTATTCCTTCAAAGGTTCCTTTTGTGACTGCATCCATGGAGCTTCCTGCCTGGTCAGGAAGGTCAATGTCTCCGCCTGATATTGAAGCAGTTTCAGGAATCATGAGTTTGGAAACGGTTATGGCTGCAGGGGCGCTTATAAGAGAAGCTGTTAAAAGATGCCCTGTAATGCCAGGAACAATATCGTTGAGAATTGACGCGTAGAGGACCATGACTGTTCCTGCTATTGTTGCCATACCTGAAGTCATAATGGTGAAGAGTTCACTCCTTGAGATTCCGGGTATATAGGGTTTTACAAGTAATGGCGCTTCAACCATGCCTACAAAAATATTAGCCGAAACACCCAGACCTTCCACGCCGACAACACCCATACCCCTGGATAAAAGCCATGAGAAGCCTCTTACAATTAAAGGAATGATCTTCCAGTAAAATAACAGCGCAGACAGGGCGCTTATGAGAAGGACAAGCGGAAGGCTCTGGAATGCAAGTATAAAACTCGATCCGGGATTTGTAACGGCGAATGGCGCAGATCCTCCCCCAAGGTATCCGAATACAAAGCCCGCACCTTCGGCAGTAGATTCCTGGAGGGCGCTTACAATATTGTTCAACCACGTAAAAATGGACCGGCTGAAGGGTAGTTTAACAAGAACAAGTGCGAGTAATACCTGGATAATCAGGCCCGATGCAATTGTACTGTATTTAATCTTTTTTCTGTTTTCCGAGATCATCCATGCCAGCATGGCGAGGATAAAGAGACCTGCGAGACTTTGAATTCTTAACAAGTATGATACCTCCTTATATCAGAGATTTATCTGTAAATATGCCGGTATCAATATTTGCATAAAAATTAGCAGATGATTATTAAAAATTCCATAATTAAATATTGATTAAATATATATCCGTTTTATAAAATAGAACATCAATTCCAATCTCCAGCTAAATAATAAATTCTATTCTATTGCTGAAACACAATTTACTATTCCTACAGAAATGTTTGAATGCTATTAATCGGTACAAAAATGTTGAGAAGTTAGGGTGATATTACAAAAATGTAATTTATGCTTTATTTTTCTGATTATGCCTGATGTTGTATAAAATGAATAAAATCAAAAGGTTATGACTGTTAATCGTTGTTTAAATTAAATGGCATGTCTCTTGCTTTTATAAGGGAGAAAAATGAATTAACGGGCAAAGGTCGACGAAAATGAAACTAAAAGAAGGAGGACAGAAATGAAAAAGCTCGAAGCAATTATTAAACCCTTTAAACTCGATGAAGTTAAAGATGCCCTGACAAGCATCGGAGTAAAAGGCATTACCGTAAGCGAAGTAAAAGGATTTGGAAGACAGCGCGGTCATAAGGAAATATACAGAGGCGCTGAATACCAGGTGGATTTTGTACCCAAGGTTAAAATAGAGGTTGTTGTGGATGCCTCCATAGCAAATGATGCAATCGAGGCGATAAAGACTTCTGCGGAGACAGGCCAGATTGGTGATGGGAAAATATTTCTTTTGCCGGTCGAGGAAGCGGTTCGAATCAGGACGGGTGAAAAAGGCAAGGATGCTATATAGGAAAGGAGGAAGAAAATGAAAGTAAAAGCATTGATATATTTTATTATTCTCGCCGTGATCGGCATTGGAAAAGCATGGGCAGGAGATGAGGATCCTACACCATTTACAAATAAAGAGGCAATTGATCTGGTACAGTCACATGCGGACTATGTATGGACCCTTGTTGCAGCAGCCCTGGTATTTTTTATGCAGGCAGGCTTTGCATTGGTTGAGGCAGGTTTTACAAGGGCAAAGAATTCAATCAATATTATGATGAAAAACCTGATGGACTTTTCAATTGGTTCACTTGGCTACTGGGCAATCGGTTTTGGCCTTATGTTTGGTGCCACAACAACCGGATTGTTTGGAACTTCAGGCTTTTTTCTGAGTGATTTTTCGCCCGATGGTGACCCCTGGGTACTGGCATTCTGGATGTTCCAGGTAGTATTCGCAGCTACTGCGGCAACAATTGTATCAGGCGCAATGGCGGAAAGGACAAAATTTTCCGGATATCTGATTTATAGTGTTGGAATTAGCGCTATTATTTATCCCATATTCGGAAGCTGGGCATGGGGAAGTTTATTCAATGGCAGCGGATGGTTGGAAGGTCTTGGTTTTATAGACTTTGCAGGTTCAACCGTGGTTCACTCAGTAGGAGGCTGGGCTGCTCTGGCTGGAGCTATTGTTCTTGGTCCCAGGATTGGAAAATTCGGCGCGGACGGAAAAGTGAAACCCATATTAGGTCACAATATACCTCTGGCAGCACTTGGTGTGTTCATACTGTGGCTTGGATGGTTTGGTTTTAATCCAGGTTCAACAACCGCAGCATCAAAAGATATTGCCATGATTTTTGTTAATACTAACCTTGCAGCAGCAGCAGGTGCTGTTCTTGCAATGTTCACCTCATGGCTGAAATTCGGAAAACCTGAGGTAGGCATGAGTTTAAACGGTGCACTGGCCGGTCTGGTTGCTATTACGAGCCCCTGTGCAACAGTTTCTCCAGGGAGTTCGATAATAATCGGTGCAGTAGCAGGCATACTTGTGGTATTTGCAGTTCTGTTCTTTGATAAAATTAAAGTTGATGACCCGGTCGGTGCTATCTCGGTTCACGGTGTGAACGGTGCCTGGGGTACACTGGCAGCCGGTATTTTCGATATGGGCGGTTTTTCCATGAAACTGATAGGCGTTCAGTTGATAGGTATAGTCTCATGTTTTATCTGGACTTTTGTAACGGCCTTTATCATGTTTAAATTAATTTCCATGACCATAGGACTTAGAGTATCTGCAGAAGAGGAAGCAGAAGGTCTGGATCTTTCGGAACATGGCGGTAACGCGTATCCTGACTTTGATACTTCATCATACGCGCAAAAATAAACAATTAATGGAAACGTCGAGTGTGTTCGAGTACGGACCACTCGACAAAATAAAAAAGATATAAACTAAATTAGGAGGAAAAAAATGTACAAAAAAATTATGAAAACTATTGTTATGGTTGGTCTTGTTGTTCTTACTTTCGGTTCTTTACCGGCACTGGCAGAAGATGAATCACCTGTGTCGGCATCAGCGGATATGGCATTTCTGTCACAGTATGTGTGGCGTGGTATGGCATTTAGCGATGAAAATATAATTGTACAGCCTTCAGTAAGCGTTGGATACGGTGGATTCGGTGTGAACCTCTGGGGCAGCCTCGATACGGATTATGCAGATGAGGACGCAGTATTTTATGAAACCGATTTAACCCTGTCCTACGACTGGTCATATGACATGATAAGCATGGGTGCAGGTTACATTTATTACGGTACAAGAGACGGCGATACTCAGGAGCTGTATTTTACAGTGGGCATAGATACTATCCTGGCTCCAAGTATTACAGTATACAGAGATATCGATGCTACTGACGGCTGGTATATAAATTTGGGTATAGGGCATTCCATACCTCTGACAGATGATATGTCACTGGATCTGGCTGCGGGATTTGGATACACTGATATTGATAGCGGAAGTGATTTGACTGACGGGAGTGTCTCAGCATCAGTAAGCATTCCGGTAAATGAATATGTCAGCATTACACCTTCCGTATCATATACATTCGGTCTTACCAGTGATGGTAAAGATTATCTGGAAGCCGGTAGCGTAGACGGTGAATCCGATCACTTTTTTGGTGGCATAACCTGTTCTATTGCTTTTTAAAAAAGTAATTTAATTATAAACCCCCTATTGAAACCCTTCCTGTTTTTTCAGGAAGGGTTTTTTTTATTCAAACCTTTTGTTGATAAAATCATATTTTTAAAATAACCTTCCTTTACAAATTAGATTATGTAAATGCTTTTTATGATGCACCTGTTATTTTTATTCCCGGTGAGGATTAAATATACTATGGAAAATACTGATAACCAGCCGAATAAAGTAAGAAATATGTTCGGCCGTATTTCAAAAAGATATGATCTTTTAAACAGGTTGATGTCCTTCGGATTTGACCTGGTCTGGCGAAGATATCTGATAAAAATGGCTGAAATTCCCGATGGAGGCAGGATTCTCGATGCGGGTGCAGGCACAGGTGATATTGCCCTTGAAATTCTCAAATCCGGTTATTCCTACAGGGTAACAGCAGTCGATTTAACCTGCGAAATGATATCGGTTGGAAAGAAAAGGAGAGGTGGTGTTGAAGTGGACTGGTGTCAGGCAGATGCTGAAAAACTTCCTTTCCCGGATTCAACCTTTGACGCAGTCACATCGGGTTTTCTCGCAAGAAATGTCCCTGATACTGCTGTGATGTTTAGAGAGCAGGTCCGTGTACTCAAACCGGGCGGTAGAATCGTATGCCTTGATACAAGTCCGATCCCGGATAATATACTTAAACCCATAATTCTGATATATTACAAATTCGTTATTCCGTTTATGGGATTTCTGATTGCAGGAGAAAAAAATGCCTATAAATACCTGCCTGAAACAACGATTGGATTTCTTAAACCTGAGGAACTGGCCAGTACCATGGAGGAGGCAGGACTGAGAAATGTTAGTTACAAATCTTTCATGTTCGGTAACATAGCGGTCCATTGGGGTGTAAAACCATAGTATACAAAATAGATTTTATAAGGGAATGAACGTGTTTTCACAGGATGAACTTCGAATATATGACAGGCAGATTCTCCACCGGCTAAGAGATGTGGGCAGTAAAAAAATAGAATCAGCCAGAGAAAAGGCCTCTTTACTGAATGTAACAAGGTCGATTATCAACCTCAGGCAGGATAATTAATTGAGTATATCAATATATCTCCATAAGATTTATCAGCAGTATTGTAACGGTGAAGAAATAATTCATGTGGAGGGTAATACGGTTAATGAATGCCTGAACCATATGGCCGAAATATACCCTGAGATTGGAAGGGTAATTTTTACTGGACAAAATAAACTCCATCCACTTGTTGAAATATACCTGAATTCATCAAGTACATACCCTGACGCCTTAAAAAAAAAGGTCAAGGATGGAGATAAACTACACCTGATCCACACACTTGCAGGAGGCTAATTGTAAAAGAATCAAGTAATATAA
>JASFHE010000317.1:0-7554 GCA_050123415.1 Desulfobacteraceae bacterium
GCTGTAATAGCTCTTCCTGCGACCGGATTCAGTAAAGCCGTACTTTTTATAGATGGATAATGCAGGGATGTTTGATGGTCTGACTTCCAGCCATATATTTTCTATCCCTCCTGCAGTTCCTGTCTCAATAATATTTTCCAGCAGAAGTTTGCCCAATCCCAGATTTCTTTTTCGCGGATGGACCGCAAAATTAAGAATATGAATTTCCTTGTCGAACATCCAGAAGCAGATATATGCAAGCAGTCTTTGTTCCGATATTATTGCCCAGAGATTGGAAATACTCTTATTTATTTCTTCCTCAAATGCCCTGACGCTCCATGGAACAGGAAATGAACTATTTTCTATTTCTAAAATCTGATCCCTAAATAACAGGAAGTCCGGCCATGTTTTTTTCAGGCTGTAGGTCACCCCTGCCCCGAAAAACATTATTTTAACAGATGCCCTGCCAGGGAAATGCCCATTTTTGCGGCATCCCTGGCCTTTTTTGCCAGGGAACCCAGTTCACAGCCGTTTCTGTTTTGAGCTATTGCTAAAACCATGGGAAGGTTTACACCTGTTATAACCTCTACCCTTTCATCCTCGAGAAATGAGAGACTGATGTTCGAAGGTGTCCCGCCAAACATATCTGTCAGGATTATTACCCCGTTTCCATCATTCAGAGCGGTTATTTTTTCTGTAATCAACTTGTGGATTTCTTCGGAATCAGATGTCTGGGTTATTGATATGGAGTCAGCCCCCTGAACGCTGCCGACAATAAATTCCGCAGCATTTAAGAATTCCCTTCCAAGATCACAATGAGTAACAATTAATAAACCTATCATGGTTAGTCCCGTATGCTATGTTAAAGCTCTTCATCATCATGTGTTATAATTTTATAGATTTCTTCCCTGGTTTTTGCCTCTATCAGCTGTTTTCGAAATGAGGTATTTTTTAAAATCTTAGCTATCTTTGCAAGGGCCTTCAAATGGATATTCGCTGAGTCCTCGGGAGCTACAAGCAGAAAAAAGAGATAAACCGGCTCGCCGTCCATTGAATCGAAATTAAGGCCATTGTCACTTCTGCCAAAGGAGATAACAGGCTCATTGATTCCTGGAACCTTACCATGGGGAATCGCTACCCCGTCACCAATACCTGTGCTTCCAAGCCTTTCTCTTTCAAGTAATATCTTTATCAACTCATCCTTTTTCAGGGAAGGACAAGACTCAACGATGACTCCGGCCAGCTCCTCTATAGCCGTATTTTTATTCCCTGCCTTCAGGGAAATAATTATATTATTTAAGTCTATGATATCTGCAAGTTTCATAATAGTGCTTCTAAAAATTTTTTACTTTTATCCTTAAAACAGGAAAGGGTAAATCCCATTAAAGATGAGATATATACCCTTTCCCTGACAATTTATCAATAGAGATGATTAATCATTACAGATTAACCCGCAGGTTCGATTAAACCGAGATTTCCATCCTTTCTTTTGTGTATTACATTTATTTCACCTGATCGTGAATTTCTGAACACAAGAAAATCCTGCTGAGACATGGTAAACTGCATAGCTGCCTCTTCAGGATCCATTGGTTTGGCAACCAGCTTTTCTACCTCTATACCCGGTTCATCAACTCCTGATTCAAGGGATTCATCTGTTTGTCCGATCCCTATTTGGTTTTCTGATTTGCTCCTTCTGTTCCTTATTTTGGCCCTGTATCTTTTTACCTGTATTTCTATTTTATCCATTACCTGGTCAATGGCAGAATACATATCCTCAGTTTCTTCTTCCGCCTTGATTACTGCTCCGTTAACATTAAGTGTGACATCTGCCATTCTTCTGAATTTTTCAGCGGTCAACACAATATGGGCTTCTATAGGATAATCAAAATATTTATCGATTTTTGATAATTTTTCTTCTGCATATTCTTTTAAGCTTTCTGTTGATTCTACATGTCTGAACGTTACAGTAATGTCCATAAAAACCTCCTGTAGAGATATATTTAAAGTTTATTTGCCTGGAAAATGCCTTTCGTTAAAATGTTTTTTTAACGGTATCCGAAAACCTGGTCATTTTAAGATCAATATAATCATTAAAATAACTCACGTCTTTTTCTTGAAGGCAAAATTCCCAAAGTTTCTCTATATTTTGCAACTGTCCTCCGGGCCACATCAATATTATGGTTTTTTAACAGATCCGCTACTTCCTGGTCGCTGAAAGGTTTACTCTTGTTTTCCGATTTAATAATGTTCCTGATATGCTCTTTTACACTTTCGGAAGCAATTGAGTCACCTTCCATACTGTTGATCGCACTGTTAAAAAAATATTTTAATTCAAAAACTCCCTGGGGAGTATGAACATACTTATTGGTAGTCACCCTGCTTATTGTTGATTCGTGCATCTGGATATGTTCGGCAACATCCCTCAGCACAAGGGGTTTAAGATGAGTGACACCATGATCGAAAAACTTTCTCTGAAACTGAACAATGCTTTCGGTAACCTTGTATATGGTTCTCTGCCTCTGATGAATACTCTTTATCAGCCATGCTGCTGATTTCATCTTATCAAGGATATACTCTTTTGTTTTGTCATCACTTTCAGAGGAGTCACTATCATTCAGGATTTCTTTGTAATAGTTATTTATTTTCAGCTTGGGCAGCCCGTCTTCATTGAGAACGATTTCATAATCATCTCCAACCTTAAAAACATAGATATCAGGGCTTATGTAGACAGTATCTTCTTCACTGTACAGCCTGCCAGGCTTGGGTTCCAGATTTATAATAATTTCAACCGCTTTAAGGACATCAGGAATCGTTATGGAAAGATTTTTAGCTATTTTGTCATATCGTTTGTTTTCCAGGTTGTCCATATGTTCCATAATGATTTTTTCAACAACAGAACCTTCAAGGTTCTGAAACCTGGCCTGAATAAGAAGGCATTCCCTTGTATCCCTGGCAGCCACTCCAACCGGATCAAAATTCTGTATGGTGTCCAGGGTATACAAAATCTCTTCCTCCGAACAGCCGGTGGCTTCAGCCAGTTCTTCAACTGTAATCTGGAGATATCCGTCATCATCAATGTTACCGATGACCTGGAAACCGATTTCTCTCTGTAGATCATTCAAATGGCTCAAAGAAAGCTGCCACATGAGATGAGAATTAAGGCTTGTCTTTTCCTGGTTCATATTTTCAAAGGCCGGCGCCTCTTTGCCCTGATAGGGTGTATCCGCCCATCCGGTATTGTATTCCGAAAGATATGATTCCCAGTCAACTTCATCCTGATTGACATTTTCTTCAATTGTTATTTCCTTGGTCGGCTGCTCTTCAGGTGAAGAAATGATGTCTTCCGCGATTTCATTACTATCACCGTCAGAATCTCCTGAGACCTGTTCATCAAGGAGAGGATTTGTTTCCATTTCCTGGGTAATTGTTTCAAGTAGCTCAAGCCTGGAGAGCTGCAGCAGTTTGATGGCCTGTTGCAGCTGAGGCGTCATAATAAGCTGCTGTGACAGGCTGAGAGATTGTTTTAGTTGAAGAGCCATTTGACCTTTATTTCTATAGCGTTAGTGTTAGTTTTATTATCACATGTTAAAATCATCACCCAGATATACATTTCTGGCAATCTTGCTGTTCAGGATATCTTCAGGTGGCCCGTATTCAACGATGTTACCATGGTTAATCAGATATGCGGCATCGCATACATCAAGTGTTTCTCTAACATTGTGATCCGAGATTATAATGCCTATTCCCCTTTGCTTCAGCCGCTTTATGATATGCTTTATATCATTGATGATTAGAGGATCTATCCCTGCAAAGGGTTCATCAAGCAGCATGAATCTTGGCTCCGATACAAGGGCCCTTGAAATTTCAAGCCTTCTCCTTTCTCCTCCGGAAAGAGAAGATGCCTTCTGCTTTGCCAGATGAGTTATATCAAGCTCAGCAAGATATAAATTCAGCTTATCCTTTATTTCAGTTGAAGAAAAGTTATTTCCTTCAAGAACCGCAAGCATGTTTTCCTCAACGGTCAGCTTCCTGAAAACAGATGGCTCCTGGGGAAGATAGCTTATCCCCTTCCTTGCCCTCATATACATTGGATCTTTTGTCAGATCCTGTCCGTCGAGTAATATGGTTCCTTCATCAGGCCTCACACGGCCTATCATCATATAAAAGGTAGTTGTTTTCCCTGCGCCATTCGGACCAAGCAACCCGACAATACTGCTTCGTTCTACAGAGATATTGATTTTATCGACAACCCTTTTACCTTTATATATCTTGGCGAGGTCCTTCGCTTCGAGCTTTTCAACCGGGACAGTCAACAGGATTACCTTTCTTCTTCCTTGCCGGTTGCAAAAAGCCTGGCCTTATCGCCTTTTGACCCCTCAACAACATAGCGGTCTTCCTTGAGAAACACTATAATTGTATTGCCGCCACCCTCAAATCTGTCTTTATCCTTGACTACAGGATTGCCTGTTAAAACAATTTTTTCAGAATCGTGATAATATACCGCCTTTTCTGCGGTCGCAGTACCCCTGTCCGGCCGGGTAATCACAACAGACTCTGTTGCTACAATTTTTTCTACATTAAATTTACCCTCTTCTGCGGATGAGTCTTTATGGGATTTACTGAAAAATAGTTCAAGCTTCTGACATGATATAGTCATGTCATTTCCCGTGATATTCACATCTCCTGAAAAAGAGGCTATTGAATTCTTTATATTCAGCTCATAGGAAACGGAAGTAATATTTATCTGTCCGTTTTGCGTATCAAAAATACTATTCGTTTTTGCAGATTCCGAATAGACATTGTACGGAAGTAATAAAAGGAAAGTTATAAATATCAGGTAGAGACTACGTATCGGTTTCATATATTTAGGGACTCTTTATCAAATGTCGAAATTACATCTTTTAGTATTTTTAATGTTTCCTTATCCAAATCAATAAATAAACCTTTGCCCGTTCCACTGAAGAAAGGTCCGACACAGGTTACAACCTCATCGGTATTAAGAATGTTTTCCTTCAGATTAATCATCATATGTTCGGTATAAAACATATAGCCGTTGCTGGTTTTGCCTTTAATTTCGCCCGAAAGTTCTATTTTATTATTATCATTTTCATTATACTTTGCGCTGTTTCCTTCGAGCTCAAGATCAAAGCCGTGTTTCTGTTGAAACTTTAGCCTGAATCTTTCCATCCGGGCTGTTTTATTTTCATCTCCTTTTCCTGAATAGTTCCCTTTAACTACCCCAAGTGTCCATCTAGTATCTTTATCGGGATCAATCTGAGTTATGTTTAATTTCTCTGCGCTGATATCCGCTGTCGGTGCGATTTCATTATGGCTTAATTCTTTAATATCTTCCCTTTCAGATTTTAACAGGAAGAATCCTATGACCGCGAGAAGAAAAACAATACCCGCTAATGGCAGTGATTTAATTGATAGCTTTGCCATATTGCAATAATTATACCAGATACAACTTTATTATGTAAAGCCTAATTTATTTTTTCCCTTAATGCCATCTATTTTGGGCCATGCGTCCCTGGCTTTGAGGATAATTTCGCACATTTCCCTTACCGCGCCATACCCCCCTGGCGCCTTTGTAACATATACTGCCGATTTGCGTGTTTCGTATGTTGCATCCACAACTGCAACCGGAAGGCCTGCACAGTTGAACATCGGTATATCGGGAAGATCATCGCCCATACAGCATACCTGTTCTTTTTCAAGTCCCTTTTCTTCCATTATTTTTTTACAGACCGACTCTTTGTCCTTGATCCCCTGATAAACTATCGGTATTCCGAGATCAGCCGCCCTGCGTCTTACTGTTTCGGATTCACGCCCGGTAATGATTGCCACATCAATGCCGGCGTTCAATAAAAGCCTTATGCCATGCCCGTCCTTGACATTAAAGAATTTTATCTCCTGCCCCAGATCGTTCATAACAATACGGCCGTCAGTCATCACTCCGTCAACATCAAGTATAAGCAGTTTAATTTTCTTTGCTTTTTCATCTATCATTCTGTTCGTCTCCTGACCTTAATTAACAAGGCTGTGAATATCCTTAAGCAGAATTAAAAGCGGCTTAACCTGCTCAAGGGGCAGTGAGTTAGGTCCGTCACACAGAGCAGAGTCAGGATCCGGGTGTATCTCCATAAAGACACCGATTGCTCCGCTTGCGACCGCGGCACGGGCAAGATATTCTGCGTACTCCCTCTGTCCTCCCGAGCTTGTTCCGTCACCCCCCGGGAGTTGTACACTGTGCGTAGCATCAAATACTACAGGGAATCCAAAACTTTTCATTATAGGTATGCCCCTGAAATCGACCACAAGATTATTGTATCCAAAGAAGGTGCCTCTTTCTGTAAGCAAAATATTTTTATTACCTGTTGAAAGGACTTTATTAACAGCCTGCCTGAAATCAATAGGAGAAACAAACTGGCCTTTTTTAATATTTATAGGAAGTCCTGATTGACCTGCTGTTACAAGAAGATCTGTCTGCCTGCTTAAAAAGGCAGGGATTTGCAGCACATCAAGTATTTCAGCGGCCTTTTCCACCTCTTCACAGCTATGGACATCCGAAAGCACCGGAAGACCTGTTTCTTCTTTCACTTTGCTGATAATTTCCAGTCCCTTTTCAAGGCCGGGTCCACGGTATGAATCAACTGAAGTCCTGTTAGCCTTGTCATAGGAAGTTTTAAATATTACCGGAATGTCCAGCTTTTCGGATGTTTCCTTTAAAAACGCTGCCACGCGCAGTGTAATATCTTCACTTTCAATAACACAGGGGCCGGCAATAATAAAAAAAGGACCATTGTCTTCGATTGCGATATTCCCTGCATAAATTGTGTTGCCCATAGTTATCTCTCTGATTAAATTAATATGGGATACCTGCTGAACTAATTAATAACAATATCATATACGATTATGAAAAATTCAATGCTTATAGAAAGGGTCTTTAAATGTCAAGTAAACAAGGTTCATATACCGGTGAGAACATAACCGGATCAGTCTTCAGTAACTGCTCGGACAATCTATTGGAGATTTAAACTTTTACTTGTGTTATCTATATTTTAGAACTATCATTACTCTCCTTTATTCATGAAAGGCAAATTT
Organism: Desulfobacteraceae bacterium; assembly: GCA_050123415.1. Classification (GTDB taxonomy): domain Bacteria; phylum Desulfobacterota; class DSM-4660; order Desulfatiglandales; family HGW-15; genus JAAZBV01. The sequence continues at coordinate 7,084 of JASFHE010000317.1, forward strand.
AAAACCAGTGTCAGATTAACGACGTTACCGGAGGCAGTAGCAGTTGGCAAAAAAAAAGATAACCAGAACAATTGAAGAAATCAATAAAAAGATCAGGTCAGGAAAGGCTGTTGTTGTCAGGGCCGATGAAATGACAGAGATCATCAAACAGAAAGGCGCAAGCGCTGCAGCAGCGGAAATTGACGTTGTTACAACCGGGACCTTTTCTACAATGTGTTCTTCCGGTGCCTTTATTAATTTTGGCCATACAAAACCTACTGTGAAAGCCAGCAAAGCCTGGTTTAACAATGTCCCGGCCTATGCCGGAATTGCTGCTGTTGACGTGTATCTCGGAGCAACGGAAGTGGCTGAGGATGATCCCCTTAACGGAGTTCATCCGGGCCAGTTCAAATACGGGGGAGGGCATGTTATCCACGATCTTATTGCCGGAAAAAAAGTCACCCTTAAGGTAACATCCTATGGCACTGACTG
>JASFHE010000318.1:0-7546 GCA_050123415.1 Desulfobacteraceae bacterium
GCCCTAGTCGCCAGTTTTTTTACCCTGTCATAGAGGGCAGTGTTAAAATGCAAAAGCTGTTTCTCAGGCAGGGTAACGGAATATATCTTTAATCCCGAGCTAAAGACCGACCGGGCTGCATCAGTATCACGCAGGCTGTTCCACCCGGGATCAATGGCATCCGGACCGGCTCCGTAATAGACAAGAAATGAGATCTTATTTTTGATTTCCGGGTCAATCTTAAGTGCCCCGGCGAGGTTGGTAAGCGGCCCCAGGCAAAGGTAGATCACAGGTTCATCCATCGAATTTATCCTGGAGACAATAACTTCCGGGGCGGAAGTTTTATCCTTATCCATACTTTTGATTTTCCTGCTTCCGGGAACATTGATCTCTTTTATATAGCCCCTGACCCTGGGCGCAGGTTTATCAAGGCCGAGACCCTTAACCGCTGCGATATCGCTTCTGTTAAAATAGTTAAGAAGGGCTTTCAGGTTTTTTACTCCTTCCTCCGGCGATCGAACACCGTCGGACGCGATAAAAACCGGAACCTGTACCACCTCGCTGTTTAACAGCATGGTTATTGCCCTTATGTCATCCAGCGCCATGTCTGTATCTACTATTACAGGGAGGGCAACATCATGGGCAAATACAGGGGTTTGAAATAAAACAAGTAAAAAAAGAAATGCTATTACTTTGTTAAAAAATCTGGGCATATCAATCTCTCATTATTAAAAGTTAACATCAAATCCTACCATATAGCTTAAATCCGGCATTGGATAAGCCTTTTTTCTGTTCATAATCCGTGTCCGTAAGATTTTCAACCGCCATATAAACCTTGCTGTTCATATCAGTACCCGGAAATAAAAAGTCATAACTTATTTTCGCATTAACAAGAAAATATTAGTCGACCTGGTCAACATTGACAGTATTTTCCGTCCGCGCCCTTGAGGAAACATATTGATCGTCTACATACTGCGTATCAATGCTGATCTGGTTGCCAAGCCTGCTTACTTCATTTTCATCAATTATTGCCGGTGCGCTAACTACTATGTCGTCAAGCCTGTGGACTTTGTTTTCAACTGATTTTACATTCATGCTCCGGCATGACTATGGACATAACCCCTCGCTTCGATACCTGCTGTAAAATATGGGTTAAATAGAAAAAGCCAGGAATTCTTAACCGGTATTCAACCGGATAAGCCTTCATGGCTTTAATAGTTAATTCATTCTTTTGTTTATTAATTTGTTAAAGGGTGTAATTTCGTATTACGTCATATTCAACGTATAAGTTATTAAAATAATTCTATTTTGTCAACCCTGGGTTCCGGCAAAATGTCAACCGGTAGATTTGAAAAGGCATGGATCCATATTTTCAGAAAAATGTAAGGGCACGGCACACCTTCCCCGCCATAGCTCTAGCGAAGGCGGACCGTGCCCTTACGGATCGCATCCTATTCCGAATCCAGACCCCAGGATTTGAACATATCCTTATAAAACTGGGGCTGTTCAAAATCGGGCTTTAATGACATGTGCTGCTCCCTGTGGGAGTACATCTTTCCTCCCTGTTTCAGGCTTGTTATCAGGGCATCCATCTTTTGCTGCGGAACGGCAAGAATCATTTCGTCCTCCCTTGCCAGGGCTCTCTGATATTCCCCGGGGTCAGGAAGAACTACGGTGTAATTTCCTGTTTTCATGGGATCTACGACAGCATGTCCGCATGAAGGCAGAAATAATTCGGTCTTTACCTGGGATGCGCCGCCGCCAAACGTCAATGGTAACAGTGTTCCCCTGAGCTGGGCAGGGTTCATATAAATAAGCACAACATCCGGCATAAAGGTGGCACTCTTAAGTGGCGCTGTCAGTACTCCTATATATTTGCCGGTCTCAAAACTCATATAGGCTTCCCCAAAAAATCCATTGGATGGTTTTTCAACCATGCCATAGGCCATAAGGGCTGTAGGACACCAGTGATCTTCCTTTAACATGGCCACGGTTTTTCCTTCCATCCGCGATAAACTGAAGGCCTGACACTGTGCAATGTGATAACCGCCGTCTCTTTTGGGCCGAAAAGCGCCTTTTGGAATATCCGCTTCCTTTTCAAGCATTTTTACGGCTATCGGAGATGTCCTGAGGAGCAGTCCTGTTTCCAGGTCTTCCCCGTATTTATTGAATGTATTCAATTTGGAGCCCGAATTTCCCTCGCCTGATGCTGCCTGTGTGGCAGAAGCGGTGGAAATGGCCGCGCCAGCAGTTGCCAGTGCTGCTGCGCTAAGCCCGACTCCCAAAACTTCCCGTCTGGTAAATTCTTTTTTCACAGTTGATCCTCCTGTCTTAAAATTTCTAATGTGATTCAGGGATCCCGGGAGCATTATCCGGAACTTCCATTGGCTCAGTACCTGGAGGATTTACACTCAATGTGTGAATCCATTTGTATTTTCCCCTTACCAGCCTGAATGTATGTGAATCGGGCATGCCGCCTTTTACGCTGCCGAATTTACAGAACACGTTGACAGTACCCATGTCTTCATCAACCACAAAGGTCCGGCCCACAATAGGCAGTTCTCCCAGAGGAAAAGGTATATAGCAGGTATCCTTTTGTTCACCTTTAGGATTGGTATAGGCGCCTCCCTCAAGCCTTGCGCATGGAATATTCCCAAAGGGCGGCCGGATGCCTCCATCCATAAATACATAATCAAAATACTGATTGCCTGCATCGATCAGGTCCTGTCGGCTGATGCGATCATCAGGGGGAAGGACCGGCCAGTCTTCCGAACTGGAATATTTAAGATAATCATCTGCATTAAACAGCCAGTCTTTTTTACTGGTAACCAGACCGTCTATCTCTTTAACTCTGCCTTTGTCAACCTTCAGACGGGTTCCAAGGACATATTTGTTTTCGCCTTCAGTTACTATTACTTCTGTAAAAGTTTTGCATCGAACAGTGTCGTAAATGCTCCGGTGAAAGGCAATTTTTAAAGGGGTATTCCACATGCCTTTGTCTTTTGTAGTTTCATCCATGTTTTCCATGAATTTCACATTTTCGGCAAGGGCCATTTTAGAAAGATCACCGGCTTCCTGGGCAAGGATATAACTCGCTGTTGCCGCTTTCAGCATATTCCTGTCACATTCGGGATCAGTATCCGGTTTGTATTCGGGAACTTCTACGGGTTCACCGGCTAAATTTACACTCAGTGTGTGAATGTTACGGTATTTTCCCTTAACAAGCCTGAATGTATGTGAGTCAGGCATGCCCCCGGCATTATCTTCAAAGAGACAGAATATATTTACAACTCCCATTTCTTCATCAACTATAAAAGTACGGTTTGATACAAACATCTCTCCAAGCGGAGCAGGGATCTGGCAGGTGTCCTTGTCTTCCATATTCGGATTGGTATATGCTCCTCCCTCAAGTCTTGCACAGGGGGAACCCCATGGGGGTCTTACACCTTTATCCAGAAAAATAAAATCAAAATACTGGTTGGCTGCATCTATCAGTTCCTGACGGCTGACACGGTCATCAAGAGGCAATACAGGCCATTCTTCAGCCTTGGAATATTTAAAGTAATCTTCTGCGTTAAAAAGCCAGTCTTCCTTGTCTGTAATCAGGCTGTTAACCTCGGTGATCTTACCTTTGTCAACTGTAAGACGGGTTCCAAGGACATACTGGTGATCGCCTTCAGTAACTATCACTTCAGTAAATGTCTTGCATCGTACCGTATCATAAATACTGCGTTCAAAAGCTATCGGTAAAGCGGTATTTATAAGAACCTTGTCTTTAGCGGTCGGACTCATATCTTCAAAAAACTTGGCATCCTTGGTAAGAGACATCTTGGAAAGCTTGCCTGCTTTCTGAGCCTTGATATAGCTTTTCGTTGCCTTAATAAGCGTGGCGCGGGAGCATTCGCGTGATGGCGGAGTATAGGCGAATGGATTAGGCGCTTCCCCGGCTGGTGCGGTATCTGCCGCGGGAGTTTCTTCCGCGGCGATTGCTTTTCCTGCAATAGAGCTGTGCAGCGATCCGCCGTACAATACAACTCCTAGGAAGCAACTGCATAACAAAACTGAGATATTCCTTGTTGCTCTGATCATAAAACCTCCATATTTATTAGTTGAAATGAATTCCCTTTATCGGGATATTATAAGTTGAAAACTAAAGGGTGTGTCGCTCAAACTGGTTGCATATACTATTTTGGCTGATGGTTTTTGTCAAGTTTAGACGTAGATCATGATCTTTTTAACTACAATTTATCTTACATGATTTTATTATGGTTATTGCCTGGAAAGCTCTGATATATGCTTTTATTTCAGCATTGATCTGGCTGGCTGTTACACTTATCAGCTACGGTTATTTTGGAACAGAAGGTTTTTTTATCTCCCTTGCTGTGATCGCGGCAGGATATCTGCCTTTATTTATATGAGGTAAAACAGCTCCAGGAGCTGTTTTTGCGGGGTTGAGAACCTACACGCAGGAGTGAGCCAATAATGGATTTATTTATAAACTGATCCATTCTTTGTTTCAAATCTTCGGCGATAATCCTTACATGTTTTCAAAATTCGTATGCGGAAATATCTTTCTTATTATCTGGATATTCATCTATTTTAATAACCAGGATTTAATTGAAAAAATGTTCCGGGCTGTCACGGCCATATTTCTGCTTTCTCCTGTTGGTGATCCCTGGTATTTCTGCTGGGTAATTCCGTTTTTGTGTGTATACCGTAAATTCAGTCTGATTATTCTTTCAGGGTTGCTGATACTTCATTATTTTATTTTTACCCGTGATTTCGGATCAGGGCTTTGATATGGTTTTAGGTTCAAGAACTTTAGGGAATGCAGAAAAGGGATTAAAAATTAAAGAGGTTCCGGTGGATTACAGAAACCGTATCGGGACCTCAAAAATAAGCGGTACCATATCAGGGGCAAAATAGTCTATTCGGTTTTCAAATATGCCCGAAAAATTTTAGATATGTATTAGTGTTACCAGAAGAAGAAAAGGATTACATAGTTTTTTGGTAAAGTTTTACATACTTTATTTCATCCTAAAGTTCATCCATTTTTCTGCAAGGCTTCACCACCTTAACATATTGATATTTAACGTAAAAAAATAATTATTTATTATTTTAGTCTTTGTAATAATTGGCATTACTTTTGCTTTGTTTAATAATTGAATTAAGTCAAATAACGACATTTCCAAAATGTTGTTATGTAAGTTTTTGGGAGGTAATGTAATGAAAGAAAATACAAACTTTAACATTTTTTTTAATAAGCATTTTATTATTTTTATTAATGCTATGCTCATCCCAGGTTTACGCAGAATCATTGGTTGTAGATTATGATGGGGATACAGATGCTAGCCTTCCAACTTGGTATACTGCTGATTCAAAATCCTCAAGATAAGAGTAGCACCTCAAATTGGTTTTCCACGGGAAATGATGTAGAAGATGAATTATATTGGTTAAATGCACTTTTAGAACACGATATTACAGGTGATTCTAATTTCAGATATGATTACGGAAATGTCGATGGGCCAAATCTTTCCAGTAATTTAACAATAGATTCAAATTATAACTGGGAGTATGGTGTTTTTAAATTTGGTACCTGGTTTATAGCCATAGAAAACGATAGTGATGCAGAAATTAATTTTGCAGGAATTAACTTTAATAATATGGATGGTTTTATTGGCGGAGAATCAATTAATGGTCTCAGCCATTATACCCTCTTTAACACGACTCCCGTCCCGGAACCCGCAACAATGTTCCTTCTGGGCGCAGGCCTGGTTGGAATTACAGGTATAAGAAGAAAATTAAAAAAGTAGCTATTTGATCTGATCAATCAAAAAACCAAAAAAGCAGGGTCCATGGGATCCTGCTTTTTTGGTTAAGGTCTGATTTTCAGGACTTGGCTTCCTTTAATATAGCCCTTATAGCCTTGGGGCTCCATCTGAAATACAAATTTTTTACTTCAATTGTTAATAATAGATTTTCTAATGAATCACCTGTCACAAAGCAGCAGGATAGTTCATTATCATTGACATGATGATTACACAAAAGATAACTTACTGTTCTACTGGTATACCGCATCCTCAGGATGCCATCAGTAAAAAGGGTGTTAAGATGGCAATATCACATCAGCAGGTTTACGAAAATATAGCGACTATGTTGAATGCCGGCGTTGATCTGAAAAAAATCCTGCATACATCTGCTAACGGAGCGGCCCGGGAACTCCATGATGCCATTGTCTCGGTAGAAAAGTCCGTCGGAAAAGGAGGCACCCTGAACCGCGCCTTTTCAAGATATCCTAAAATATTTCCCGCGTTTGACAGGGCGTTAATTGATGCAGGAGAAAAGGCAGGGAGGCTGCCGGAAATATTTCTGTCGCTGGCCGACTGGTACAGGCTGAAAACACGCATGATGCTGATTATTAAATCAGGCCTGATTCGCCCGTTTTTTACCCTGACTGCAGCAGCCTTCATTATGCCTTTCCCAATGATTATGGCATCAATGAGCAAATATATATTTTCTGTTACTTTATTGCTCATGGTCTTTTATCTTCCGCCGGTCACACTGGTGATTCTCTACCGGAAATTACATGAACATGGCTCTTTTCGTGTATTCCTTGAAAAATTTTTATTAAAGATTCCGGTAGCCGGAAAGGCCGTCCGGAACCTGACACTTGGCAGATACTGTTTTGGTTTCAGGATGCTTTTAGAAAGCGGCATATCAATAGATAAATGCGCACAAATTGCGGCAGACATGTGCGGGAACAGTGTGATTTCAGACATGGTTGCCGGTGGAAAAATAAGCGCTCAACAGGGAAACCCTGTATCATCCGGGTTTTCCCGGGAATTGCCTGATGATTTTTTATCAATCTGGAAGGTCGGTGAGGAAAGCGGACGACTTGGTGAAACAATAAAAAAACTTCATGAGAAGATGCTGGAAAAAGCCGAGTATAATTTTATTGAACTATCACGCTGGATTCCGCGTCTGGTTTCTGCCCTGGTTGCTTTATTTTTTATATGGTACATACTGAAAAGCTGGAATGTTTTTGGTCCCGGGATATAACTTAAATGCCATTATCCATCTACCAGATACCTCTGCAAAAAAGACTTATTCAGGCAGAATTTTATCCCCGAGATAACTCCATAATCATTTTGTGTTCAAACGGAGAGCTGCAGTCTATTTCTCCTGAGGGAAAGGAAAACTGGTCTCTCAGTTTTAATTGTGAACCTGTGTCCTTCAGGATAAACGCTTCGGGTGACCTGATCGCTATTCTGGGGAAAGGGAAACTTTATTTTTATAATCTGTTAACTCTTACTTCTTCGGATTTTGATGTTGATGAAAAGATACAGCTCATGGAATTTTACAAGAACTCTGTATTATTGAGCGGGTTTCAGAATAATATTATTCTTATGAAACAGAATGGCGGCATCGGGAAGAATATTGAGTTTGATTCACTCATCCGGCAATTTAAACCAATCCCTGCTACAGATAACCTTATCGTTTATAACCAGGACCGGAAATTACTATGCTCTGATATGGATGGAAACATCCTATGGCAGATAGAAAATCT
>JASFHE010000319.1:0-7528 GCA_050123415.1 Desulfobacteraceae bacterium
ATGGAATTATAAAAACGCTATCCCGCCCGTTGAATAGAATCATCCGCGCCTGGATTGAAAAAATATAGGATGCGTGAGATTTTTATCGGATTTTTAGCGCTACTCAGGCTTGCCGAAAGGACACTTTAGATAGCAAGAACTCTGTGAAGGATGGATGGTAAATGGTTGTTGTACCTTGATTTAAGAGCAGATGTTGTATTCTATTAATTGTCGAAATAAAAACTGTTTGTTCAGTTGCAATAAGGATTTTAGGCACATAATTGATTTCGATTCCCCAGCGGAGACGGGATATTATTGCTAGCAAATTAATAGCATCTTCATCTTCTACCAGTTTTTCCCAGATCGATTCATAATACTCTTCAATTGAACCGGTCAGAATGGGGAAATCATCCAATGTTTTCTCATCCGTACTACTATTCACATATTCAATAAGGTAGCGAAGATAAAGAGGGTGCCCTTGTGCTTTCTCACAAATTTGCTCAATCACGCTCGGGGTAGCTATGCCTTCTTTGATCTCTTGCAAACAGTAAGCTGAAATCGCATCATCACTCAGTGGTGGAAGTGAAATGACATTTTTTGCCTTCACTCGACCGGCGAGCGAACTTGCTAAATTGTGATAGTTTGGAGCAGTAAAAACAATTGTGGCTTTTTGAGGGAGAGAATTAGGTAGAAGCCCTATGAGTTTCGATAGAGCTGTAGAGTCAACCGCCTGTGCCTCGTTCAGACCATCTATAAACAAAATGCCATGCCTGTTTATAGATTTACAATATTTAGAGAACTCATCAATGAGGATCAAAGTTTCGCTAATCAAAGTCGCGTAGCTCAGCTTCTCTTTCCGAGAGGCTTTTCCAGTTAATAACGTAGATACTTTAGTTAGTAGCCAATCAAAAAATACCTCAGGTTGCGCACGGTAAACTGCACCAGGCCCACGTTCGGGAGTAATTAGGCTATATGCCCCCAGAATAAGCAGTTCTTGATTCATTGGTATGAATTCAGTGCAAAATGTCGTTTTGCCTATTCCATGAGCTCCTTCTAAGAAAATGTAATTGCCAGGATTTTCAGCAATCGTCTTCTCAAACTCATCCTGAAAGTCACTTCGGTCAGCAAGGTTTCTATGATCTTCAGATGAAGCTGCTGTGTCACTATCAAGTTTTTGTAATTGAATTCCATTTTCCGAAAAAAAACCTTCTAAGCAGTGGATACTTATCGCCCCGAGTGATCCGTCCAGTTTTAATTTGATCATACCTCTAATAGCATTTTCGACTATAACTGGAGATCCTGAAAGTCCTCGGTAATCATGTAGTATAGCTCTCGAATCAATCGTAAGGTCTATGTCCATTTTAAGCCTTGGAAAATCAAGCAAGTGTGAAACTGTACCGAAAATGCGATGTCCTATAGTCGATTTATTTATGGGGTAGCCGAATGATATCCATTTACTCCCCTCACGTGGCATCGTTCCATTCATAGGAATTGGTGAGATCTTCAACTTTTCAGAAATGGAAAGTATACAAGCATCCATTTCTTCAGATTGTGCGATGACAGTAGCCTGTATACAAATGTCTCCCTCAGGACCTGAAAATAAAAGTTCGATTGGGCTTTCAGAGTCAATTGCTGATAAGATGCAATGCCGTGCTGTTAAGACATTTTGCTCTGTAATCAAATATCCAGTCCCAGATTTGTCTCCACAAGAGACGCGACAAGTTGATTCTTGAATGAGATTGTTAATCATCTTTACCTCACAGTAATATCAATCCAATCTTTAGCATTTTCGTAAATTTCAAATGATGATTTAGATTCTGATATATAGTTTCGCATCTGCTGGGATGCTGGTGTAGAATAGTTAAAATAAATTTTTCTTGTGAAATCACAGGGGCGATCAACAATTTTTTTTAATACTTCAAAACTTGGGTGGCTATGGCGCACACCATTGGAAGAGATAAGATAAATCGGAGAATCTATTAATTCTAAAAGTGATGGGCTAGTATTATGTAGACTACCATGATGAGAAATCTTGATTACATTGAATATCAATGGGAAAGCTACATTCGGCAGGTTCTGAATTGCTAATTCTATATCTTCAGAACAAGAGTCACCGAGGAAAAGCAACCGCGAATTTCCGATTTCAACAATAAGAGAAATTGAGCTACTATTTGTAAGAGAGTCATCAGGTTGATATACTTCATCTAAGGTAAAGTTTGAGGCTCCACTAAGCTCGGCTATTTTTTCATTTGAGCTTACCCTAAGATCTTCAAAGGCACAAAGAAATTCAAATATATCATCATGAACTTCATTCGCAGCAATTCTTCCCGTAAAGCTCAAACTCCGTAGTTCCTTGACCCACCAATGATATAGTTGCTCAAGACGTGTTAGTGTTGGCCCAAGCACATGGAAGCGCAAATCTGACCGAAAATTTAAATTTGCGGTACTATCAGAATTAATACTATGTGTGCCATCTCCTTTATTCCAGAGATATCCACCTTTAAGAAGTAAGCAAGCTAAGGAACTACCCTGTCGAGCGCTTATTTCTGATGGCTCAGACTCTGTTTCAGCATGGATTGGATAACCTCGTCGACAAATTTCTGTAAGTAGATCTTTATCACTAGGAGTTGCTTTACCTTCTTTAATAGGCATATATACAAAGCTCCTTAAGCTGTTGTGCAAAACATTTTCTACACGAATAATTTTGGGCTCTTGTGCTTTTCCATTTAGTTGAAAAAACGAAAGTAATCCAGCAATATGATCTGTATCAATATGAGTTGAGACAACAACATCTAAAGAATAGCCGAGTTGTGCAAAATCGATTAGGTCCGGGAGGATATGCTTTTGGAAGGTTGTTACATATCCACCATCAATGAGAATCATTGTCGGTTCGGTCATGTATTCTCTGACTAAGAAAGCATCACCATTTTTTGCTGGATACATTTTTAGATATGTCATTTGATAAACTTAATTACAAAGAAAAAGGGGGGGCAGGCCCCGTTTCAATGTTAAAACTGCTGATAATGCACCAACACCCTGCTCAGTGAACAAAAAAGGGAGACAGTCCTTAAATATTCAAATAACATTTTCCCCTCTTGTTAAAATAGGATAATGGTTTTTATTTTAAAACTGGTAATAATTTATTTGAAAGACTTGTAAAACCATAAATCATTTTACCCGAAATGATATATTGGATTAGATTTAAGACTAATGGATTGAAAAAGCAAGGGAAAAAGAGCTGAAAGCTGAAAGGACAGATTCAGAGGACAGAAAAAACTAGAGATCGGTGCATCGGAAAAGAGGAATCAGAAAACAGGAAAGAGGGAAAAAAAGATTTTTCCCGTTTGTCGAAATGCCAGATGGTTTGGCCCTTTGGAAAGAAAAAAACAGGACTTAAAATCGATATCCTCAGGCTGTTATATTCAAGGCTTCTTGTGCTTCAAGGGGTAATTGGATGGGAATAAAATAGGCCTCAGGATAAAGATAATCCTCACCTGACTCTTCAAGAATTCTCAAATACCCTTCTTTTAAAAAGACATTAAAGCGGTGGTTCCATAGCAACTTACAATACGTGATTACAGAACTGAATTATCAGACCTGCAAAGTTGACAATTCAAGGTCAATAAAACTGAATTGGGTGTTTCATTGATGTCCCAGACCTTTACTTTTATTTCAGTTTATACTGGCTCGACAGTTCCGATTTCTTATCTTCCGGAAGATCATTAAAATATTTCTTCCAGCCCGGACAAAAACCAATATGCCATCGCCAGATTCTTCCTAAAAAAGATTTTGGGTTTTTATCATACTTTGCTTTGAATCCGCAGTTTTCGCATGACATAATGTGTTTCCTCTCCTATCGTAAAAAAAGTTATTCGTTCCCATGATCTCCGTGGGAACGTCTGTCTGGACGTTCCACGTCACATCATTAGTCCAACCAGGCTTTCAACTGATTGCCAATTTTTCTTTTTTAACCTTTGACCATTCCAGCACCTTGGCTTTGAGCGACATTTTAGTCATGGCAGGACTTGTCGATGGAAGCCGATTATAATTAATATAACGTTTTAATCCTGATAGTTTTGGAATTACCCTTTTAAAATATTCCTTTTCTGCCTTTGCACCATTAAAATAAACATCCTTTATATCCGGATGATTTTTAAAGAAAGAAACAAAGTCATTTTCAATTATTGTTCTGTCTTTTATATTGCTGTCAAGGCTGCCTTTCCTTTCGCAAAATCTCATTACATCCCACAGGGCTATTTTATTCTTCAATAAAATATTTGTTCTTTCCTCGTATTTTATCGAAGAATCGAATTCAAACAGAATTGCCATAATTTTCCAGAAGGCATTTCTCGGATGCCCGTAATATTCATTCTTCCTCAATGATTCCTCTCCGGGCATTGAGCCTAAAATCAGTACTGTTGCCGTTTTTTCAGCTATAGGTGGGAATCCTTTTTTTAGTTTCATTTTCTTTCAAACATATATGAACGGGCAGACACTCAGGTCTGCCCCTGCAATAATAAAGAGAAATTATCTCCTAAAGCCCAATTATGTCGGTGGCTCACTAATAAAATGCTTCATGGGAGACATGGCAATCTGAAAGACCGGTCTGTCAATTTTTCTAAAACAGAGACCGCCGTGTTTTGCTCCGGCCGGGACATATATAAAACAGGTTTTGGTTATGGTCATCTTTTCGCCATCAACAACAAAATCAATCTCTCCGCCCAGGTCAGTCGGATCATCCATATTGCTGCCAACAAAACCTACTACTTCATCGAAATCATGACAATGTTCCGGATGGGACCTTGGTATTGAGCCTACTACCCAGACTGCTTCCACATAAAATGAGCCCGGGACTACCCTGTCGTCCATGTAAATCACCCTTTTTATGGGATCATCTTCGGGGGGTTTGTTTGCGGTATCTTCCGTTTCAAAATCATGGACCCCTGGCGGTAAATCGAGATTGGTACTGACTACGTATTTAGGTTTATTATCTGACATAATTCTCTCCTGTTTTAAAAATAAGATTTATATATCATTTATGCTTATGGTTCATATGGATAAAAATCAAGCAAAAAATTACTGGGTTTCCGTTTATGACAGCATGCCAATCAGGTGACTTGCCTGCCCCTTTGTAATTCTTTTAGGTACATCGAGATTCCTGCTTCTTAATATATTCAACTGCTTTTCTGTCGCCGGTTGTTTTCTCCACCTTGAATAGAGGCTGACCAGGGGCAGGAGGTCTTTGAATTGATTTCTGATTAACTGTTCTGCCGAGTGGATAGCATGAGGAAGGTCCGGCTTTACAGCAAGAACCTCTTCAACTCCCTTTTGACAAAATATCACCTCATATTTTTCCAGGATCGTAGGCATTATGATTATTGCCCTTCCGTTCGTCAGGGAAAGCCTGAAACCTCCTCCGCCCAGGGCAGTCCATGCAAAGTCTGCATATTCCTCTATTTCACGGGGTGTTTCCAGATCAAACAGGTCGATCTTTGTACATCTGTACCTGAGGTCCGAAAGAGATCCGGCACTTTCAATATGAACCCATGGCCTGTTTTCCTGTACCCATCTTATAGCTTCCCTTGCTTCATCGGTTGTATGCCCTTCCAGGTTAAAATCACCCGACAATCCGAACAGTGACGGGAGAGCACTCAGCCTGTGCCCTCTTGTTACATCCACAATATCAACCACGGTTACATTCTCTTTTCCCGGATGAAGCCTTGTACCTCTTCCTATCATCTGGGTATAAAGCAGGGAGGACTTTGTGGGCCTGGCAAGTATGATTCCTTCAACCGATGGCTCATCATAGCCTTCGGTAAGCACCATACAGTTTGCAAGCACATCTATGTTTCCCATACTGAAATCGGCAAGTATCTTTTCTCTCAGGGACATGTCCATATCCCCGGTAATGGCTTCTGCCCTTATGCCTTCATCATTAAATGATTTTGCCACGCTATGGGCATGGGCTACATCAACACAAAAGCAGAGTGTCTTTTTGTCTTTGAGATAGGAATTATATACTTCAGTGATGATATTGTTCCTTTCCAGGATATTGACTGCCCTTGAAAGCTGCGAGGTTACAAAGTCACCCATCCTGGTTTTAACCCTTGTAAGGTCCACATCGGTTTCAACCCTGTATCCCGCGACCGGTGAAAGATACTTTTCCTGTATCATGTCAGGGAGAGATTTTGAGTAAACAATCTCCTGATATACCTCATTGAGCCCTACTCCATCACCACGCTTGGGAGTGGCGGTAAAACCGACAAGGAGCTTTTGTGTTTCAGGATTAAACAGATCCAGATATTCAAGTATCCTTTTATAGGTTTCTGCTGTGGAATGGTGCGCCTCATCCACAATAATAAGGAAAAAACGATCCGGGTCCAGGCTTGTGAGTCTTTTTGAACCTTTTCTGCCGAGGGTTGGCACACTGGCTACAATGACGTCACTTTCAGGGTCTGCCGATCGGCCTGCCTGTTCAACTTCCACCCTTAATCCGGGATTTGCCCGGCATATCTTGTCCTTTGCCTGGTCTAGTAATTCAGCCCTGTGAGCAAGGACAATCATCTGTTTTTTCATTTTAAAATATCGGGGAAAGTCAGAAAAGATCACTGTCTTACCCGCACCAGTGGGAAGGGATATCAACTGGCGCCTTATGCCCCGTTTATAACCCTCGTAGATCGCTTCAAGGCATTCCTTCTGGTAATCTCTAAGGCTGAATCTGTTATGTTGGTTATTTTCTGTCATATTTGCATGCGGTAAGACTTATTTGACCTAATACAACAATACTATACTTAATAAAAATAACAATAACATTCTTTTATTTTTCCTGACAGCCTGTATCATCTCCCAACCCCCTTTATTAAACAGCGGTATAAGCCTCAGGAGAAATCCGGTATTTTATAAAACTCCGGACACTCTCCCACAATAGTGAAAGAATAATGTATAAAAGAACTTGTCTATTGGCCTACAATATTTTAGGGTTAAAAAAATGGACGACAATCAGGATACATTTTCAGATATCGGCAGGCCTGAAATTTTTTCGGTAAGCAGTCTTACTTCACAGATCAAGGATATACTCGAGGAGCAGTTTGACTTTATCTGGATAGAGGCTGAGATTTCAAATTTCCGGAAACCTTCTTCAGGCCATTATTATATGGTATTCAAGGATGAATACTCACAGATACGCGCTGTCATGTTTCGCCCCCAGACAATGTATATAAGCTTTGTGCCGGAAGACGGCATGAAGGTTATAGCAAGGGGCAGGATTTCCGTTTACCAGCCAAGGGGAGAATATCAGGTTATAATCGATTACCTGGAGCCCCTGGGCGTGGGCGCAATGGCACTGGCTTTTGAACAGCTCAAAAAGAAACTGGCTGCCCAGGGTCTGTTTGACGAAGATATAAAAAAGCCCCTTCCCTTTTTACCCCGTCATGTTGCAGTTATCACATCTCCTACAGGTGCCGCCGTAAGGGATTTTTTAAACATCGCCAACCGAAGGTTTACAAACCTGGAGATAACCATAATACCTGTAAAGGTCCAGGGCGAAGGC
>JASFHE010000320.1:0-7520 GCA_050123415.1 Desulfobacteraceae bacterium
CACGAGTGTTCCCTTGAAAAGGAAAAAATCCAATGCTTGAAATTTGTAGTGCCCATAAATATCGTCTGGTAAAGATATCATATTGATCTTATTACTTATTTGCAACTACCTATGGTAAACTTGGGCTAAGATAATTGCCCGGAAAAAGCCTCCTTGTTTATGAATAAATTGGTCGTGCTTTTTCATGCTTAATAAACTGTTGACTTTAGAAAGTAAGTAATGCTACCATCTTATTATTGACCGGCCAGTCGGTCATGTTAAACATTAAGGGAAAATGAATGTCACCAAAGATTGTTGATAAACCACTAAAAAAACAGGAAATCCTGAAGGCTGCCATGCGTATGTTCGCCCAAAACGGTGTAGTAAATACTAAAATGGTGGATATTGCAGCAGCTGCCGGGATCGGCAAGGGTACAATTTACGAATATTTTCGGAGCAAGGAAGATATTTTTGCAGAGGCATACAGCCATATTTTTATGGATACTGAAAAGAGGATTGAAGAAATACTTGAGAGTTCGGTCCAGCCGGAAGAAAAATTACGTGAATTGATGAAAGTATCCATTGAAGAATTCCTTGTGGGGGACGGCGGTGAGTTTGCCGGTATCATGATGTCTTTCTGGTCAGAGGGTATCAGAAACAGGAATGAAAGGATCATGGAGATTATTGACCTTAAAAAGGTCTATTCGGAATTCCGGGGCATGATCGCCGAGATACTTGAAGAAGGCATAGCTAAAGGTCAATTTCGAGAGATGGACACTCATGTGACTGCTTCAGTGATTATCGGGGCAATGGATGGAATACTTCTGCAATACATAATGGACCGGAATGTGTTTTTGCCTGGAAGGGCTATTGACGCCCTGCTGGCTGGTTTTTTGAATGGGATAAAAAACTGCTATGGAGGTTATTATGCATGATAGCAATATCCATTTTAAAACCTTTTTAAAAAAATCCATTTTTTTGCTGCTTGTTACAGGGCTCCTTTGTTTTTCAATCCTCCCAGCATCAGCCGAAGACCTGTCAGCAAAAGAAATCGTGGTCAAGGCCAATGATTTGCTGCGCGGAAAAAGCTCCAGCTCAACAGCCGTTATGACGGTTATCAAACCTGACTGGTCACGCGAAATAACTACCAAAATATGGATGCTGGAACCTGATTATGCCATGATCCTTATTACGGCGCCTGCAAAGGATAAAGGTAATGTTACCCTGAAACGGGAAAAGGAGATGTGGAACTGGGTTCCCTCTATCCGGCGGATAATTAAGATTCCTCCATCCATGATGATGCAGCCCTGGATGGGTTCTGACTTTAACAATGACGACCTGGTACGCGAATCATCCATTGTAGAGGATTATACACAATCATTCATAGGCGAAGAAAATATCGATGGATACGATTGCTACAAGATTCTACTCACACCAAAGCCAGAAGCGGGTGTGGTGTGGGGCAAGGTAATCATGTGGATATCTAAAAAAAGTTATCTTGAACTTATGACCGAGTATTATGATGAAGATGAAACCCTGGTTAAATGCATGACCGGAAGCAAGGTCAAAGAGATGGGCGGCCGGACCATTCCCTCATACTGGGAGATGATCCCTGTGAACAAACCCGGTGAAAAGACAGTTCTTGAATATATAACAATGGAATTCGATCTTGATATTTCTCCCTCGTTTTTTTCCGAACAAAAAATGAAAAGGGTAAGGTGATACAATGTATTTTATCTTAAGCTGGAGAAACCTGTGGCGTAATAAGAAGCGGACAGTAATCGCAGCCGCATCAGTCTTTTTTGCCGTGCTGCTTGCCGTTGTTATGCGTTCGGGGCAAAAGGGTTCCTACTCCTACATGATCGATTCTTCTGCAAAACTATTTACAGGCTACCTCCAGGTACAGGGAAAGGGGTACTGGGACAATCGTTCCCTCGACAGAAGTATCATACTTAATGCTGATCAGCAGAAAAATATTTCGGAAATTCCTCATGTCACGGCTGTCACACCCCGACTGGAGGCATATTCTCTTGTTGCATATGAAACAAGCACCAAGGTTGCCCAGGTTACCGGAATCGATCCGTCCCTTGAGGACAGGCTGACCGGGCTGAAAAAACGACTCTCAAAGGGAAGCTATCTGTCCCGGGGTTCTGATGGCGTATTGATTGCGCAGGGCCTGGCAGACCTGCTGAAGATCTCGGTGGGTGACGACCTTATTATATATGGACAGGGGTATCACGGGCAAATAGCTGCTGCACGGTTGCCTGTCTCAGGTATTGTCGATCTACCCTTTCCTGAACTGAACAACAGCATGGTTTACCTCACCCTCTCGCAGGCACGTGAGGTGTTTTCCGCCTATAAACGGATAACATCACTGGCTGTCATAGTGGACAATGTCCGTAACCTGTCGTCAGTCGTAACCAGCGTCCGCAGAATTACAGGGGAAGAATCTGCAATCATGACCTGGGACGAGATGCTTCCCGACCTGGTCCAGAACATTCAGCTTGATAATGCCAGCGGAATCATCATGATTATTATTCTTTACATTGTTATTACATTCGGTGTCTTCGGCACAGTTATGATGATGACCTCTGAGAGGCTGAAGGAATTCGGTATCCTCATATCCGTCGGGATGAAGAAGAGCAGGCTTATAATTGTTACCATGGTCGAATCAATATTTATCTCAATTTTAGGTGTGGTGGCAGGCATACTTGGAAGCATCCCGATTATTTTTTATCTGCATTACAATCCCATACGCATGACAGGGGACGCGGCAAAGGCATTTGAGTCAATAGGCGTTGAGCCCATCATGAATTTCAGCACTGATCCGCAAATACTTTTATCGCAGTCCGTTGTTGTCCTGATAATAGCTCTGGCAACATCGATATACCCGGTATTGTTTATCAGGCGTATTCAACCTGCAAAGGCCGTTCACGGCTAAAAAAGGAGGAATAAATTGCTGGTATTACTGGCGTGGAAAAATATCTGGAGAAACAGGAAGCGAAGCCTGATCATCATCACGGCTATTACATTCGGCCTGTGGGGAGGCCTGCTGGCAGGCGCGGTGACGATGGGCTGGGGAGAGTCAATGGTTAATACGGCTATTGACAGGGACCTGGCACACATACAGGTACACAGACCCGGATTTACCGGTGACAGGGATGTAAATCTCTATATCCCAAGAGGTATAGATATTTTAAAGGACATCAGCTCAACGCCGGGAGTGAAGGCGGCCTCGGGAAGAACCCTGGTGGATGGAATGGCAGCATCACCCGCATCCACATTCGGTGTGCGCATCGAGGGCATTGATCCTGAAAGTGAAGGCAGGGTAACTAACTTCAAAGACCTGCTTATGGACGGGCAGTATTTTAAAACCAAAAAGAAAAACCCGGTAATTATAGGGAAGAAACTGGCAGACCGGCTGAATCTTAAGTTCAATTCAAAACTGGTACTGAGTTTTCAGTCCATGGACAACAGCCTTGTTTACGGGGCTTTTCGCATAGCTGGTATATATAAAAGCGAGTCATCCGCTTTTGACGAAACCCATGTTTTTGTTCGTGATAAAGACCTGCTGCGCCTGCTTGGCAGCCAGCCGATAATCCATGAAATAACCATTCGCGTTGATTCCTCAAAATCCCTGCCAGCTGTTTCGGATACCTTAAAAGGAGAATATCCCGGGCTTTCTGTAGAAACATGGAAGGAGCTTTCCCCCGAAGTAGCTGCCATAGCCGCTGCAATGGAAAGCTGGTCCTATGTTTTTGTAGGGATTATTTTAATGGCCCTTATTTTCGGGATCACCAATACCATGCTTATGGCGGTCATGGAACGTGTGCAGGAACTGGGTATACTCATGGCAGTAGGAATGAAGAAAGGAAAGGTCTTTCTGATGATACTGCTTGAGACTATCATGCTTTCAATCACAGGTGGTGTCTGCGGGATGGTCGCAGGTGCGGTTACAATAACCGCTCTCTCGGGTACTGGCATAGATTTATCTGCATTTGCCTCGAGCCTTGAAAGTTTCGGGGCAAGCACGGTCCTGTATCCCTTCCTGCCTGTGAGTATGTACATTGTGCTGGTAGTAATGATTATCGTGGCTGCCAGCATTGCTTCTACCATGCCGGCCTGGAAGGCAATACACCTGAAACCGTCTGAGGCTATAAGAACATATTAATTTTCTTAAAAGGAAAAACAAAATGGCACTGATTCAAATAACAGACCTAGGTAAGGTTTATAACTCAAAAACAATCCCTGTGGAAGCGGTCAGACATCTGGATCTGACAATCGACAAGGGAGAATTCACCGCTATCGTCGGGCCTTCAGGCTCGGGCAAGACCACACTGCTCAACCTTATAGGCGGTCTGGATTCACCATCATATGGCCGGATAATCATTGACGGAACCAACATAGCTGACCTTAAGCAATCGGAAATGGTAGAATACAGGCTGCACCATATAGGTTTTGTTTTTCAGGCATACAACCTGATCCCCGTGTTGTCTGCCAGGGAAAATGTGGAATTCATCATGCTGCTCCAGGGCATGAGAAAGAAGGAAAGACATAACCGTGCAAAGGAACTGCTGGATGCCGTGGGACTGGGCGAACGCATGGAAAGCCGTCCGAGCCAGCTTTCGGGAGGTCAGCAGCAGAGGGTGGCCGTGGCACGTGCACTGGCCTCTCACCCGGCCTTTGTGCTTGCGGATGAACCTACGGCCAACCTGGATTCCGAATCCACTGCCTCCCTTCTTGACCTTATGGATGAACTCAATAAAAAATTTGAAATGACCTTTGTCTTTTCCACTCACGATGCAAGGGTAATACAACGCGCACGTCGTGTTGTGACACTTGAGGACGGTATGATCAAACCGGATGGGGCAACCAGTTGATCAATGTGTAACCGTTTATTGAAAATATCTTTCCTGTTACTGATACTGTCATGCCCGTTACAGGCCCAAACATCCTCATATGAAATCTCGGGGTATATCAAATATCTCTCCAGTGTCTCAGATTATCCGGGTGTTGAAGGAACTTTATATGACCAGTTTGTCCATACAAGGGTCAATACCGCCTGGTACCCCTCAGACTCCCTGCGGGGAGAGATGGATATACGTGTACGGGTATTCTATGGAGATTCAATTAAAAAACTTCACGGTTTTTCGGAAGAAGTAAAAACCGACTATGAGTTCACAAATCTCGATGCAGAATTGTGGGACAGGAAAAAAAGTATCGGATACGGTCAGATAGACCGTCTGTGGCTGGACTATACAAAAAAAGACCTTCAAGTAACATTGGGAAGGCAGCGCATTGCCTGGGGAACATCCCTTGTGTGGAACGTGATTGATCTTTTTAATCCCAAATCCGTCCTCGACTTCGACTACGAAGAAAAACCCGGTGCAGATGCCATTCGTTTGCAGTACTATACAGGCGCGGTCTCAAAGGCGGAGCTTTCTGTCAGCCCGGGAAAGGATAAGGAGCATTCCGCAGTCGCGGCACTCTATTCCGTTAATATATCCGGATATGATTTTTACGGTATTGCAGGTGTTCGAAACAACCGGTGGGTAGCCGGGGGCGCGTGGGCAGGATATGTTCTGGACGGCGGATTCCGGGGAGAAGTGCTGGTGAGTCAGTCACCGGACAGAAACGCTTCACAGGACCACTCGCTTCTGCCTGTCCCGGACGGATCCATCTTTGCTTCTCACAGGACAGTGGTCAGCTTTGTGCTTTCGGGCGACTATACATTTTCAAACACATTTTATATCCATGCCGAGCTCCTCTATAACAGTAACGGAAAGCGCGAAAACGCAGGACTGTATGAACAGGAGGCAATTGATGCGGGGATGCTCTCGCCCGCCCGATGGTCAATCTATCAGGAGTTTGCATATGATATAAATCCCCTGACGCGTGCAACCCTTTACGGTATGTATAACCCGGATGACAATTCCTCTATAATAGTCCCTATGCTTTCCAGGTCTGTCAGTACCAACCTTGACCTTCTTTTTATCGGTTTTCTGCCATCAGGTGATCAAAACACCGAGTTTGGCGTATATGGAAAATCGATTTACCTTCGACTGAAATATTCTTTTTGAATCATTTAAGGAATTACAGGCAGGTATCAGCGATCTTTTAGAGCCCAGGAATTCAAAACAGAATTATATCGGGTACAGTGTAGTTCGGAAACAACTCGGCGCAGAAAGGAAACAGCTTAAAGCAGTTTCACCTATCATGTTTGTCGACAGGATTATTGCCGGAATGTTACATTAGCGGGATACTACTCTATTCTCAATACCATCGGCGCGTAATTCTTCACTTAACTCTTCTGCCCCGGTTCGGGTTAAAAATGCCCCCGCAAGCAGGAAATGCACGTTTTCAACATGATCGGTTATGACATAAGGGAAATACAGTTTTTCTTTTAGGTGATTCATGGAGTTTTCAAGAGTGTCATTATCTGTAAAACTGTCAATATAGCAGGCATACGCGGTCTTTTTTATCTCTGCATTCTTTACCTTATTTTCCTCAATAAAAACCCCGGCGCTTTCAGCATCAGGGTAATATCCGGAATAGGCTCTGTACCAGACTCCCTTTTTAATAAATTCCACTTTTACCAGAAATGAATCGATCTCTTTTTCAGCATATATTTGAACGGCCCTTTTCCCTCTTTCTATAGTTTTATAGGAACCAAGATAAATGGAGTATGGGTAGCTCCCCTCCTGATACTCCGGTTTGATTTCTCCGGATGTACTGTCTTTTTCGCTGACCTCTTTTTTTATTTCTTCTTCTGCTGACGCAGAAATCTCTTCCCTCCCAGGCTCCACAGTATCGGCTGTCTCAATCTTCTCTTCTTCCTCTTTTTTCTCGGGCAAAATATCCTTTTTAGCAGGCTGGATCTTTACCCGGGGTTCCTCACTCTTTTTTACATCCGCCTCCGGTGTAAATAATTTATCAGGAAAGGTAATAATGCCTTTCTGCCACAATATCCCCGATGCTATAAGTAATATTACTGCAAGCGGTAAGAGTATCCTGATTAACCGGTTTTTCTTTTTTTCTTTTACCGCGGCTGTTTCCGGTTTAGCAGGGGAGGCGCTAACTGAATCACGCTGGGAATATTTTTTCCTCAGGGCATCCGGGATAAGATCGGATTTAACATCGTTAAGGACAACACCCATAATATTGCAATTGACCCGTTTAAGTTGAGCGGATGTTCTTTTCAGTATTTTTTGTGGTACTGATCCCGGCCTGTTTACAATGAGAAGCGCATTCGCCCGGGCCCCCAGAATTACGGTATCAGCAGATGTGAGGACCGGGGCAGAGTCAAGGATAATGATGTCATACTTTTTTTCCACGGTTCCCATAAACTCGGCAAACCTCTGTGAATTTATCAGCTCGGCAGGATTTGGAGGAATAGAACCGCTGGTAATGATATTAAGATTGTCCAGCCCCGGATTTATCATGAGGTCGTCCATGGTCATTTCGCCCATGATCATGTCGGTGACAGTCTTTACAGTATCCTGCCAGGGGCCGTTGCCGAGGAGAATATCTGTCAGGCCGGG
>JASFHE010000321.1:0-7490 GCA_050123415.1 Desulfobacteraceae bacterium
TCCTTTGATGCCCTGAGGGCATTGCCTCTCACACCTGCTGTGACAAGTGCAGTTACTTCAAGGTCTTTATAGGTCCTTTTCTGAATGGAAAGGTTGTCCATATCAGCACCGGTCATAAGTGTAGTGAATTCGTTCTCATTAAATCCAAGGTTCTTTTTAATAGCGGCCTTTGCCCGGTCCACACCGAATGCCATCTGGCCAAGGCTGGCATGCATGGGAACATAGGTGTTTCCGGCCGCTATAAGATTGGAGAGATTCCCTTCAAAGGTGGAAGCAATATCCTGCTTTGTTTTAAAGTTAACAACAAGAGATTTATATTCTGCATCAGCAACGCGATGTCTTACGATCTCGGTATTTTTTAAATATGGGACATCAACCTTTATTAAGGTCTTTTCCAGGACTGTATCCTCTGTTGCGGCTTTATCCTGATCAGCAAAATCTTCCAGGTAAACAGTTGCTGCCAGCCATTGTATAAAGTCCCCTATATTTGTAGATACCTGGCATGTAAGTCTGCATGGAAACATGGTAACAGAACCGTTTTTTACCGCATCAACATCCTTCCATCCCTTTCTGTTTATAAGCTCTGTAACCGCCTTTTTATTGTCGTTGCAGCCGTAAATAAACTGCGGGTTAAAATCCTGCCACTGTTTCAGGCCAACCTGAACTGCAAAGCCGTTTTTGCCCGTTTTAAGCGGGATTCCTCCGGCAGCCTTAATCATCTCCATCTGGAAAGAATCATCTCCCGGGCATGAAATACCGGTACCCGCCATTACACGTACCACTCTCTTTCTTTTTTCATTGGGGATTTTATCAGCACGGGCCTTCACAATGGCGAGTTTTTCCCTGTTACTTTCTATTACTTTTCTCGCTTCAGGCAGGCAGTTGAATATTTTGCTGATCATTTCCATCTGGATAAATGCATCGTTAATCGAGTTTTCTTTAAGCACCATTATCCGGCATGGTTTATCCTTAAAGTAATCAATGATTTTCTTATGTGATGGAGCGGCAATAATTAAATCAGGTTTGCAGTCAATAATTGCTTTAATATCAGGATAAAAGTAACTTCCTACATTTTTTGCTGTAGATGTCGGATTAAGCCCGAGGTCCTGCTTTGTGAGACCCGTAATACACTTTCCCTCTCCAAACCTGTAGATTATTTCCGTAATATATGCACGCAGGCATACAACTCTTTCCGGTTTTTTTGTAAAGACCAGGTGATTTCCTGCAGAATCAGTAATTTTTGCTGAATCTGAGCCGAAAGAAAAGCCCGGTATTAAAAATAAAATGCACAGGAAAAAAAGAAGAGTTTTATATGCTGAGTGCATGAATCTCATTTTTAGCTGTCCCTTTTATTAAAAATTAATGTTGAGGCCTGCGATGAACCTGAAACCGTCATCAGGATAACCTGCATGGACTTCATAATCTGCATCAAGAAGATTGTCTATGTGAAGATAAATTTCACCTTTATAGCTCATTATGGTGACCGGATGTATTATCTTCATATTCATTGTTGCATAACTGTCCAGTTTTTCTTCCTGATCAGTGCCCGGACTGCTGTATTGACTGCTGCTTCCCTTAACTGTTGCTTCAATTCTGGTCTTTGTGGGCAGCTTGATTTTACCTGTTATCTTGAATTTATGGTCAGGAGAATAGGTGAGAACTGTTCCTGTATCTTTGTTTTCAGTGTCCTGATATATATAGCTCATATCCATTGTAATATTTGCTGTCACAGGTAATTTTAAGGCAAGCTCAACTCCCTGCTTGTATGCCTTTGAGGTATTAATAGGTCTGTAAATCAGGTCCGCACCTCTTACATGTGTAATAAGGTCTCTGGTTTCTGTCCTGAACAGGGATGCGTTCAGGACAGTATTTTTATCAAAATTATGAGACAGGCTGAGATCAAAGGCATATACATCTTCTTCTTCAAGGTCAGGATTACCCCTTGCCAGGTCTATTGATCCGTGGCTGGGTTGATATAATTGATTAAATGTCGGTATTGTTACTGAATAGCCTGCTGTGGTCTTAATTACAGTATTATTTGTTAAAGGATAGCTGATACCGGTGCTGACGGCCGGAAAAAATCCAAAATCATTGGTATAGTCGCCTCTAAGCCCCAGGGTTCCGTTTAAGTGCTCAAATTCTCTGTCCTGCTGAAGATGGAGCGATATCTTTTCCCTGTGGTGTTTACCCGAAAGATTATGATCAACCCTGTTTGTTTCAAACAGCATTCCCAGCCTTTTTGCCAGTCGCTTTTCTTCGTTATCCCAGGTCGTTTCACCGTTTAAGCCTGCCTTTAAAACATCAAGTGTTGATACATATCCTGCCTGTGATTTATCCCACAAATCTACCGTATCGACATATGTTTTCAGTGAATATTCTTTTTTCGTTTTTAGATATCCTTTTGTCTGGAAATCAAGAGAGGCTTTCCGGTAGCGCTGTCTTGCATCAGGTGTGGGATTATCCACAGGGCCGGAAGATCCATGACTGGAGTAGTAATATCTTCCGTTAAGGTCATATCTTTTTCCGGCATTACCTTCTTTCTGGTATTTGAAACTCACATTCTGGCTGTCATTATCGCTGTTGGGTCTTTTTCCATCCTTATGATTTGCACCTGCTACCAAAAGGATTTTTTTCTTTTCACCGTTTATCATGTAGCTGGCACTAAGCTCTGCAGTGCCGTAGGAGCCGCCATTCATTTTTAAACGGGCGTTGTTTTTCTCTTTTTTAAGGAGTCTTTTTCCTGCGTTTTTTGTCCTGATGTTTATGACTCCACCAGCGCCTCCGGGGCCGAGCCATACAGGAACAGGCGGTTTAAATACAGTTATTTTATCGACTATTTCAATAGGAATACTTCCCAGGTTTACTCCTCCGTACTGGGCCGAATTAACAGGCTTTCCATCGATCATTACAAGCACGGAACCGGAACCTCCGCCTCCGCGAATTGATATCCTTGCCCCGGCGCTGCTTGTCCCCTGTGATACGTCTACTCCTGGCATTGAACCGATGGCTTCACCAACCTCAAGGAAATTCCTGTCCTTAATTTCAGCCATGTTCATTTCGATAATGTTTTGAGGATTATTTTTGATATATTCGGAAAGCTTTTTAGAAGTCACTTCTATTTCTTCTAAAGTATATTCATTTTCGCCGGTTTTTTGATCTTGTGAAAAGCTGTATGAAGATATAATGAATAGTGCAAGTATAGCGGCAATAGATATTTTAACAGTATTTCTATCAGCAGTCATTTGAGTTTTCTCTATCGTAATATTTTTCCAAAAAAATCCCGGACCTAA
Organism: Desulfobacteraceae bacterium; assembly: GCA_050123415.1. GTDB lineage: Bacteria > Desulfobacterota > DSM-4660 > Desulfatiglandales > HGW-15 > JAAZBV01. The sequence goes on from JASFHE010000321.1 coordinate 3,291, forward strand.
AAACTAGATCCGGGATATCCCTTTTTTTATCCTCAGAGTTCTTTACGGGAAAAGCGCCGTCCACGCGGTTTATAAGCCCCATGTTTCCAGGCAGGTCTTCTGACTCACGGTTCATTCTACTAACCGCACCTTCCCAATCATTGATCAGTGGTGATTTCGCGGCTTTCGTCCCGATTACAGCGGCGGGTCCGTTCCTGATTTTAACAGGATTCCCTATTGACCCGAATTTTGTTAGGTGTAGTAGCAAGATTTATCAGGCCGCATGCGCGATAGCGTGGCTGCAAAATCCGGGATTATACCTTAACGGTACCTGAAAAATCTTTTAATAGCTGTAATATAATAATTGTGTCAAGGAAAAAGCTGACAGTATTCCGGTGAAGCCCTTTTATCAAAGGCATATCTGATTTTAAAAAGGAGTTATATATCGGTTACATCCGTCCGGCATTATCCGATTTATTTTGTATTTATCCCGACTCCCGGGAGAAATGTTATAGCTTCACAACTACTTTACAATCCGGATAACTTGAGCAGCCCCAGAACCGGCTGCTTATGTTTTTCCCATTTTTGGCAGTCCGTAGAACCATTGTTTTACCACAAAGCGGGCAGGAGGGTATTTGATCGGTCGGATCTGTCATGCGCGTGTAAGAATTGAGGTATTTCTCACAAAACCAATATGTAGCGTCGTAGATTAAAGTAGCAGTCTGAAAACTGGCGGTAGATCTATAACCGCAGCTCGGCCTGATTTTGGTCACAGAAGATTTCCTCCTTTCACCCGGCTTTACCGGTCAAGAGATCGTGAATGAAATCTTTTTTACGAGAATTGATGTCTTTCCAAGTATGAATGCCTATTGATATTTTGAAATACGAGCCCGATTTACATTTTTCATTGATATTTACCGACTATGTAATTTTGATAACCTGTTATTATTACACAAGATTTCTAATTTTATTTTACTATTTACAACTTTTGGCAATATTGCCAAAAGTTGTAAATAGGGATTAATTCACCTGGATTTATCTTTTCAATACTTTTAATTATCCATTTAGTAACTATTTCCTTTTTCGATAAATAGCCATTCCTTGATCCCGCAAAATAAGGAATAGATGTCGCTGCTATACCTAAAATCTGTCACGATCTTTCATTATTTAAAAATTTGCCCCCCCTCTATATATTTTAAGCAACTTGATTATTACAGCCTAACATTCTTAAAAAATCCTTTAGTATTTCGGGAATTATATGTTCTGCATGTGAGTTACACCATAATAAATTCGGTGGATGAGATGCATTATACCAAATACCCTTAAACAAAATGGCACTAATATTTTTCGTATGGTTTAAAAAATCTGAAATGCTCTCGAAACCGTTCCTAATAAAAAAATCATTATCTTTATTTTTTATTAAACTATTAATGGAGGTAATAGCGCGTGGCAAATCTTCCCTTTCATGAGTAGTGCTGGCTGTAGAACAGATAATAATATTTATCATTCCCGGTACCATTTGAGTCAATTTCTCAAAAATTGTATTTGAGAATTTATATGATTCTTTTTGGTTATAAAAAATAGGCTCAAGTCCTGTGAGGTAAACTGTAAAACCCGTTCTGATGTTTTTCAGTCTGTTTAAATGTAAGATGAATTCTCCATCAATTCCTGGAATTAGGTGCTCAGAATAGTCTCCGCTTTGCTGTATTTTTTCTTCGTTCAGTATAGTATGTTCTATATAATTGATTATTACCTCTTTTTTTGACTCTAATTGTTCCAAAAAATCGGCTGTCCCATCGATATTTGCCATATCAAGGCTGAAACCAAGATTCGATGGAACCTTGCCAATCCTATTTACGACCTCCTCCATCCATTTATCAAATCGTTGCCCCAAATCTGCCTGACGAATACGTTTAACTTCAACATTAAAAACGATATGTCTCTCAAAGGTAACCGAAAAATCTGGTGACCGGCGCATGTTCAGAAAACGTTTCTCATATTCAACTTCGAACCTTTGATCCAAAAGAAATAAGTAAGGAATTTCCAGCTCAAATTTTATATCCTCTAAGTCTTCAAAGGAATTAGCGCTGGTACATTTTTTCCGTATTTTATATTGATAACGATCAATAAAGGCATTGAATCGTTCTGAAGTTTCTGTCCAATATTCCAGTGCCTTTGTAATAGGGTGAGTTTGATTTCCTGTTAAATTTGTGATTTGTTCTTTTGAAATCATGGTCTTATGTTCCGTATAACCGGATGCCGGAACGCTCAGCGTGTAGGCGGTCCTGAGTGCATGTGGTTGTTGTCCTGTTTTTTTTATCAATGCACGTACTCACCGGGAAACCGGTCGCACTCGTGTCAGAATGGACACTCAGGATATGAGTCACCTCCATTTCATTACAAAAACAATAATCGATTACGTCCGGCGCAACAGTATTATCCGATTTTTTGTCTCCTGTTATCAGCTTTCTGATTCCACAATTTTTGTTTCTTCTTCTGTTAAATCATATAATTCATGCACGAGCTGACATAACTGCCTGTTTGTTGGCTACATCCCAGCACAGTTCCTCAAAAAAGGGATCTATGAATTCCCGGCGTACCTGGGTTTCATTGTAAATGCCTTTTTGCACGATTCCAGATTGTTATCAAATGACTCGATTAACCTTTTAATCCTGTCAGGTACATTCATATTTTATGTCCTACTTTATTGGTTCTGGTAATCGGGCCGGTTGGTTTTTGTCAAAATTTTATTGTCTTCCGGTTATTGAATTATTAAACCTTGTCCCGATTTATTTATTATTAACTTGGCTTTATTCCATATATAATCGGGTTGAACGATGCCGCTTTTTTATCTATGAGTATTTAGTAGCATTCCCTCTAAAAATAAGATGCTAAAATTGAAATTCCTTAATAACTTATTTTCACTTTTAAAACTTTTAGCTTTGAGCTTCCTATCTTTGAGTTGTTTAAATCATTATAGAATCATGGTTTTATTGGCAGAAGGATAAATGTTTAAAAAATTAATCACCACGAACATGTCTTCAGCGGTGAAGAGCTTTTGTTGACCTCTTTTTCAGTTCTTACCTGGATATTCTGTCCGGCTAAATGCCCGCATAGCCGATTTGGCTTGGCCAAGGCGACTCCTATCCGGACATTCTATCTGGAAAAATGTCCGTCTATGCATTATTTTACCTCGTACCTTTTGTAAAGCGGGACATTGTTAGATTATAAGGTGGCACTATTAAACTTAATAACCTAACACCCCCCTTTTCAATCAAGCATTCTGTACAAGTGCATGTACTTCATTATCAAGTCGATTTTCGAGCCGATCCTCTGTTACTTCAAGGTCATATCGGGTTTGAAGATTTAGCCAAAACTGAGGAGACATATTAAAAAAACGGCCTAACCTTAATGCTGTGTCAGCAGTAATCGATCTTTTCCCATGTATGATTTCGTTAATGCGCCTTGGGGGCACACTTATGTCCTTAGCAAGTTTATATTGACTGATTCCCATCGGCTCTAAAAATTCCTCCAGAAGTATTTCACCCGGATGAATGGGAGGGAGATTTTTGTGTTTCATGTTATCCTCCTAATGATAATCTGTGATTTCAACATCGTATGAATCACCATCCTTCCATTTAAAGCATATTCGCAATTGATCATTAATACGTATGCTGTGTTGACCTTTACGATTACCCTTTAATGCTTCCAACCTGTTTCCAGGGGGGACTCTCAAATCTTTTATTTCTGTAACTGCATCGAGAAGGACTAGTTTCTTACGCGCTATATTTTGAATATTTTGTGGTAATTTGCTTGAAAAATAACGATTAAATATTTTCTCAGTCTCTTTGTTTCGAAATGATTTTATCATGGAAAAAATAATAACGCATATCGTTATTAACCCAAGTTTACCATCAGCCGGACAAAAAACTAATAAAAAAGAGCAAATTGTGACTCGAAATACTTGTAACCTATTGATATCATTAGAAGGAGGTTTTGGAAAAATAAATGTAGTGACCCATAGATTGAAATATATACTTGACAGGCTATTGAGTTCTGGTAATATAGAACGATGTTTATCAGAGAGATAAAAAAACAAAATCCAAATTCAGACAAAGCATTCATTTATCATCGACTGATTGAATCCATTCGCACGCCCAAAGGTCCTCGACAAAAAGTGGTCATGAATTTGGGTACGCTTGACCTGCCAAAGGATAAATG
>JASFHE010000322.1:0-7479 GCA_050123415.1 Desulfobacteraceae bacterium
TGAGAGGGGTTGCATAAGATTGGCTCCTTTGTTCAGTAGAATTTTTCTCTTGGCGTTAACATAATGATTATCTTATACATTTTTTTTATTTATTGTGCAATCACAATCTTTACAAAGTCAAATTAAGGATACAGATAAAAAATTATCTGAACTGCACATAATGCCTTTTGCAGGGTATTCGATTCGTGAATATAATTCATCTTTTAAAAATCGTGATAAAGATACAGCATTTGGAGGAGTGGAGGTTCAGCTCGAATTCATAAACAAGATAGACCTGGATATAACTTTCAAGTATGAAAATGTCTCCGCACCCGGTAATGTGGAGCTTGTCTTATTTGATGAAACCGTGTCAGGAATGGATGTTAATGATGATAGCGAAATAAGAAGGAAAGCTCCTCTTTATACCAATATCGACAGATCTTCAGACAGGTATACATTTAAAATAGATCCTTCTGTAAAATTTACAAAAGATATCACATTTTATCTCGGGTACAGTAAGCGGACATCCGAATATACTTCCGATAATCCTCTGGATATAGAGCATTACAATCAAAAGGCATATCGCAAAAAATACAAATCAGGGATCAGCTATGACCTTTTAAAGGCATGGTCTCTCAAGGCGGAATACTACAAAACAGAAGATCAGGACCCGGAAGATGGTGAGTATAAAGAGAATAATTACCTGTTTACCGTGAATTATAAATTTTAACCAGAAAAGAGGGGATAATGGTGGTTAATATGATAACAATTTTAAGGTCATTTCGTAAAATGTGTCTGACATTCATTTTCGCAGCCGGAGTTTTAACTGTTGTTGCTTCGGGTGGCGGAGGAGACGACGGAGACAGTTCCTCCAGCAGCTCAAGTAGTAGTTCAAGCTCTACCTCAGGTTCAATATATGACAGCTCCAGCCTTCCGACAGGAACATCCTTTATTTATGAAGATGATGATACAAATCCTACCGCCATTACCTTTGGATCAATCTCCATAACCGGAGATACAGCAAGCGCGACCTATGACGGCAATGTTGTAACAATAAACTCTCCGGGGACATTTGACATTACCGGAACCATAGCCGACGGGCAGATCAAGGTGGATACACAGGAAGAAGGGGATGTAAGGCTTGTATTCCATGGGGCAGATATCACATGTTCCTTTGGGCCTCCGATTGATATCGAGAACGCCGAACGGGTAATTGTGAGACTTGAAGCAGGTACAGTAAATTATCTTACAGATATACACATATCCGAAGTATATGATGAAGACAGTGAAGAAATAGATGCCGCTCTTTACAGCAAGGAAGATCTTGTTATCTGTGGCACAGGCAGTCTGACCATAGATACTGACTATAAGGATGGAATAAAGAGCAAGGACGGGCTCATAATTGCAAGCGGAACTATCAATGTGACTTCCGCAGATGATGGGATTATCGGAAAGAATTACATAAGCATTGAATATGCCGACATCAGTATTGATGCCGGAGGTGACGGTTTAAAATCCACAGAAGACGATGATGCTGACCAGGGTTATATCTATATTGCTGACGGCGTCTTTAATATTGACGCCGGGGCAGACGCCATTCAGGTACAGACTAATATTGTGATAAAGGATGGAGTATTTGACATATACACTGCCGGAGGGAGAAGCAGCACCACAACTGACACGGCAAAGGGGCTTAAGGCGACAGTAGGTATTACTATCTATGACGGGGAGTTCACAATTGATTCGTCTGATGATTCTATCCACTCAAATGATACGATAGTAATAAATGGCGGTGAATATAATCTGTACTCGGCTGATGACGGGGTACATGCTGATCTGGCTATTACAATCAATGGCGGTACAATAAATGTATATGATTGTTATGAAGGAATCGAAAGCATGGTTATCACAATTAATGGCGGGGAGATCCATGTCAAATCTTCTGATGATCCCATAAACGCTACAGATGGTAATCGAGGTGAAAATACAAGCGGAGTGGCTATCTATATAAACGGCGGATACATATATTTTGAATGTGTTAACGCCGACGGCTTTGATTCAAACGGCGCAGTTTATATGAATGGCGGTACCGTTATAATCAACGGCCCTGTATCCGGTGGGAATGGTATATTGGACTATGGTTCATTTACCACAACCGGGGGTACAATTATAGGAGCAGGTACCTCCGATATGGCGCAGCCCCCCGGCAGCGACAGCTCATCGCAGAACGCGCTTCTTTTTATATTAAGCCGGAAGAGCGCAGGTACACTATTTCATATTGAGACCAGAGATGGAACAGAAGTTGTTACCTTCGCACCAAAAAAACCTATTCTTCAATCGCATTTTCTTCTCCGCTTATTACGACCGGAACGACAATTAACGTATACACTGGAGGCACCTATACCGGTGGTTCTGTCACCGATGGTTTATACACAGGAGGGACTTATTCCGGAGGCGAAGAGTTAATAAGTTTTACTGTAAGTTATAAGGTGACGTATATATACTAATTCGTGCCCATCCAAAAACTAAAGTTTTTGTTCGGAAGCTGTCAGCACTCAGCACTCAGCGTTCAGCTTTTAGCAAAAAGCTTTTAAAATAAAGACTTAGCTGACGGCTGATAGCTGAACGCTGAAAGCTCCATCCAGAAATTGACTCTTTCTGGATGGACAGTTCATAAATAACTGTCCCTGTCCCGGTGTCATGTTATTTTTAGATAATTAAGAGATTCCCCTGGCATGACACCGGGCAGTTTTAATAATACCGATTAGGATGACACTCCGAATATTCGACAAAAAATAATGAGAAGAGAAGAACCGTATAACATATTCGGGGAGATTCTTACCTCTGATTTAGTGGAAACATGTGAAAATATAAATAATCTAACCTTATACTAATGAAAAACTAATCTTCAATTTGTAAATTTCATCTTGATTTTATAGCGAATAAATAATAGATATAAAAATATATCATATATGCCATAATTTAAAGTTACTGAAGGGCAAACTACCTGAAAAGGTAGGACGCAAAGCTTCCGGTCTAAATCTGATTTAAGAACAGATATGATAGCGGGGTTTCCAGGTTATAAGAATATTGAAGCCCGCTTTGTTGAACAAAGTCGGGCTTTTTTTAATATGTTTTTTTGAGGTTGTTTGAATGAAAAAAAATATTTTTTATAAGATAGGATTTACAATCGTCCTTATTATTATATGTGTTTCTTTTTGCTATTTTCATAATTCATTTGAAACTAAAGAAATGAAAATAATGAAATATAAGAGGATAGATGAAAATTATTTAAATCCTTTAAGAAACTGTGAAGTTATAATCACACAGTTTCATATCGGATTTGGAAAAGAAGAATCTATTGGAATTGAACTGGCCACGCCATATAGCTCAAAAAGGCAAATGACAGATATTTTAAAAAAAGAAGTGAAAATCAAAAACGATTTTTTAATGAATGTCGAAGAAAATGATATAAAAAAATGGGTGAAGACCAAAAATTTTATGGCCATTAAGACAAAATTTATTCAGATTACTAATAACTATTTAGATGAACCAATTGAAAAAGTATATCTGTCCAGATTTTTTTATGAATAGATAAATAAGTAAAAAGAAATAGCAATATTTATTCGTTATCCCCGCAAACCCATACGATACCTTCCTCATAGTCTCTAAAAATTTCGAGTTTTGATTTGATATCCGGATTAGAAAGCTCTTTATATATACTACCTAACCTGAATCCTTTGTTATTTGAATGAATTGCGGCGATTTTACCTTTGCCTAATAAATTATCGAATTGAGTATGCATATTTACTGATAATACAACATCGTCAAAGTGTAAGTTATTAAAAGCTACATCCCTAAAGTCTACAACCATATGCATTCCGGTATTCCATTTAGGATCTGTTACAACTTGCTCAAACATTTTTAGGTAGCCAGCATTAGAAAACATACCAAATGCGTTAACCTCCAGAACCTTGTTTTCTCGAAGGTTAAATTTCCATTCCATTGCAAACCTCCAGACGAGTGATATATAAATAGTAACTTTTTGTACAATTTTGGATCATTTTTCTTTCTGATATGCGAACATATGAACTAATGAAAAGCAGGGCAAACGTTGAACAAAGGTGCATGCAATAAGCTTTGGTGCAGGCACAATTAAAGTTCAAAAACAATAAATCTGCCGGATAATTTTCTGTAAGATAAGAATGAAGGCAATAGATAAGGCAGCCCGATAATATGGATAATAAGGATACGAGAGAACACAGAAGTACAGAAATCCATCGCATGAACTGATTCCTAAACCTTGTTCACCCTCCCGAAGGTAATATACTCAGTTATAGGTCCTGCCTTGGATGATACACGTATTTAATATGTGAGGATCTATCTCACATTGGTATATATCGGCCAAAAAATTAAAAACTTTAATGTATAGTTCAGATACACTTTAAGGTTTTTAAAGCATTCCTTCTGGATTTCCCGGGCTTTATTGAGGTCTTCAAGTATTTCTACAGAGGCCTTCCCCTGTTCCTTTGCGGAGAGTTCCTTATATTCCATAGCAGGTACATCCATGTGGATATCTATCCTGTCCATAAGCGGACCTGAAACCTTAATTGGGAATTGAGAGGGATGAAACCGAAGAAGAAAGATGTTCGTGAGAAAGTTGAACGGTTTCTATCTTGAATAAATCAAAGTGATATTAAAGAATTAAAATAGAAAGATTCCTATCTTGATTGGTATTGCCTCCTTCTTTAGAGTTTAGTAGGTATTTGATAAAAAAATTGAGATAATATAAGTAAAGAGTCGGGTTTAAATCCTCGAAAATCACCCAGCCTGGCCCAATGTAAAAGTCAATTCTGAATCCTTCCTTGCCAATTTACTGTCTTTTTCCTTTTCTTCTTCAAGATGTTTCAGTAACGATTCTCTTATGTCTTCTCTTATTTCTTTAGGAAAAACATCTAACGCTTTATTTAATCTGGACATGGCCTCATTAGCCGAACTAGGTAAGTTATCGTTGAGGTCTTTTCCAAGAGCTTCCAGAGTTTCTTTGTATGCCGGAAAATCATCTATTGTTTTTGCCAATGCCTTTTCAATTTGTTTAAGCGTTTTCATTATTTTTCGATATTCTTCCAAACCGACTTCTTTAAAAAGAGCAAGAGCTTTGTCCAGGTCTGTGTTCTTTTTTCCAACGACATTTGAGACATCCTCAGTATTATTGAGCTCATCTTTTTGGGACAATTCTATGGCTTTCTCTGAAAAATGGACCGTATCGGATCCATTAGTTTTTCCAGCTGTCGATCCTTTGTGACTTTCTGATTTCGCATTATTAAAATAAATATTGTTTACTCCCTGATTGTTCGTGATGATTGAAGTATTCATGATATTATCTCCCGGATTATTGCTGACGGAAAAGTACAAAAATTAAAAGCAATAAATATACCAGATGTTAATATGTTAATAAAATAAGCAGGTTATCAGAGTTGGGCTTCACTGCAGAGGACCCTGTATGGTAATTTTTTCCGGATATACGCACGAAATATCATGTCCAATGTGGTAAATATTTCCCTGTTTTTATATCTCCAGTGTTTCTCTATCCCATTACACATTGATATCATAGCATAAATTGCTCAACGGATATTGGGCATGTATCTTGCTTTATTAGAAAATATCAGCACCAAAAATCATTTCTTTTATATGAAAAAACAAGTTTATTTAATGAAAGGAGATTGGATATGGGTATTACTGCTATCGGTAGTTCTATAAATACAATGGCCTACAAAATATGCTCAATTAATACTTGCACAAAAGAAATAGCAGCAAACAAGAGCAATGCTGATAAAGTGTCTATATCAGATGAGGCATTAAAAGCTAATTTTTCCCGGTTTCGGATTTTGTGGATTATGTTGGAGGGGATGAAATCACAACTATGGAAGATATACGGTGCTTTCGGGACAAAAATATAGAACAGGCTCAAAGTATTATAAGAGAAACTCTAAATAGTTTAAATATAAGTGATTATGAAAAATTACAGGTGAATATAGATGGATATGGTTCTGTTATAGTTACAGGTGACACTGATGAAATTAATAAAACAATAGCTGAAGCATTACAGAAAGATAATCAGTTTTTAAATACATGGAATGATTGTTCAGTGTCTTCATCATTTTTGGCTGCAAGAGAAGCGGCAATTCCATATCATGAGGCTTACAAGTTTGACTCCAAAGCCGCTGTCGAGCAATATAGCTGGCTTTTTGATAAGGAGTGGGATTTTAATATGTATTTTGAAGACGGTAAACTAGGATATTCTGTAACATGATTGCCTTATTGCATTTTCAAAATTACGAATGTTTATATGGTAAAAAACCGTTCTCCTTCAGGTCTTGGCAAAGGCGAATGGCTTTTAGTCTTTTTATTACATAAACAAGATTTTGTATTTTATCTTGTATACCCCGCCTGTCTAAGGCGGGGTACTTGATTCAACAAAAAAACTCTAGATGGGAGAACCCGGATCATTTGGGTCCCAACCGTTTTGTATTTCTACAAAATCAGTTATCCCATCACCATCTGTATCCGAATCAGTAGGATCAGTTCCATACTCATATTCTTCCAAGTTATTCAGACCATCAGAATCATCGTCTAAAGCGGGATCTAGATCTCCATAAATATCCTCCCAAAAATCAGGCATCGAATCACTGTCTGTATCCTTAAACTCATCGGCGCCTATATCATATGCACCACTTTGAGGCCTTGATTCTTCGTCAATGTCATCTGCTACAAGTGAGACTCCACTATTTTTACATGGCGAACCGGATTGAAGGTGCAAATTATAGCCAAATAATGGGTCTGCATCCAGGTTGCTGGGATCACTTATATCAATAATTGAATAATAATCACCTATCATACCGCTTATGCCTTCTTGAATATCTGAATATCGCACATAAACATCACTGGTTGGGAGTGCAAGTTCATGGCCTCCTGATGGCGCGATATTGTCCCATAGAATGTCATTGTACAGATCGATATAAATTCCATAAACATACATCGCACCACCATAAGTTGCTGCCTCATTCTGAGATAGTGTACAATTAGCTATTACATTAATGTAAGATGCATTAGGACTGGGGCTTTGTATAATAATGCCTCCAGCCACAGAAGCGCTGTTGTCTTTAAATATTGAATTTACTACCATAGTTACATATGTTGATGAGTTAGAATAAGCATGTAGCCCACCACCATCATATGTGGCTACATTGGATTGAATGAAACAGGCATATATGTATGGATTTGAATTATAACTGAAAACACCCGCCCCATATGTTGCAGAATTATTTTCAATGTTACAATACCTAATTATGGCGTTTCCTGCATTGTCTATATATACGCCTCCACCAAAATCATTAATAAAACCATTTATTATATTAAAACCATCTATTGTTGCTGAATCAGTTATATATAGGCAGCGAACGGAGTTATTCCCATTAATTATTGTGGTATTAATTTTCC
>JASFHE010000323.1:0-7477 GCA_050123415.1 Desulfobacteraceae bacterium
GGTTGGCGTGACCCTGAACGCTCCAGGCAGTTTCATCCTCTCCCCATCCATGCTGCAGGTAGAGCACAGGATACCGTTTGTCTGTATTTTTATTGTAGCCTGGCGGTGTGTATACAAAGGCGCGGCGTGAGGTGCCCGTACTTTTTGATGGAAATAAGATTTGCTGCACCATGCCGTGAGGAACATCCTTTAGTGCGTAAAAGTCCCGGTCATGCGCAGGTATTTGAATACCGCTTTCCCAGCGTATGGAGCCGTAAAAATTAAGAGTCCCCGGATCATTGAATATTCCTCCGTCTACTGAAATATGGTAGTAATGAAAGCCTTCATCCAGCGGCCCGTCTGTTGTACCTACCCAGACGCCATCCTCTCCCCTTGTAAGAACGGTGCCGCCGCGTCCTCCCATACCCAGGCTTACGCTTACGCTTTTGGCATCAGGGGCATTTATACGGAACCGAGCATACCCTTCGGAATTGACTTGGGGGTATTCCTGGCCCGGCTGGTTAAGGGATGAGGGATTCCAGTCATTTACCGGGGATGGCCGGTTTGTCTGTGCTGTACATAGTGAACCCCAAAAAACTGCAATCAATGCGAATGAAATAAAATACCGTTTCATGACTGTTCTCCTAAAGTTAATTATTTTATTTTTTAAATACTTTTATTGCCTTGATATCATCAGTAGGGCAGAAAACCTCACAGGCTCCGCATCCATTACATTTTAAGGGGTCTACAAGCGGGTAAGACTCATATGCTTCTTCGTCCCAAAATATTTTTACAGCCTCAAAGGGGCAGGACCGTACACAGGTGTTGCAGTCACTGATGCCCCACAGACACAAAGACATGTCCACTTTGGCTTTTCCTATAATGTAGCTGTTTTTCTGTTCCAGATTCAGGTTTAGTAAAGCACCGCTCGGGCATGCCTTTATACAGGCGTTGCATTCTTCATTGCAGTATTCGGTTTCATACCTTATTACAGGAGTCAGAAAACCAAGAATACCTGATTTACCGGTATCAGGATGAATAATTTTGGATGGACAGGCTCTTACGCAGTTCCCGCATCGCATACAAAGACCTGAAAACTCATCCTCCAGTATTGCGCCTGGTGGCCGAAGGGGGGCATGTTCTGATCGTGCTCGAGCGATATTTTTTGTCCAGAGGCTGAGCCCCATACCTGCCGCAACTGCAATAAATGTTCTCCTTGTCGCCGGAAGCAGGTTTTTATGCGTAGTGTTTTCATCTGAGGCTGTTTTATCCTGCTTCCTGAATTTCCGGCAGAAAGATCCTGCACCTTCCAGAAGATCCTGTGTTGCTCCGAGGGGACATATCCTTGCACACCAGAAACTGCCGGAGGTTATCGCAAGTATAATAAGTATGACTATGCCGGATAATGAAACCGTTACCGAAAAAATATCAGAGGCTCTGTAGACAGAAAAGGCACTATTAAATAATGAGAGCGGGTCCATCCAAAGGAAAAGCGGGTAGCCGAAGACAGATCCGGCAATTGTAAGCAGAGCGATGTGTTTTCCCAGCGGAGGACAGCCTTTCCACCAAATCTTAAATGGCAGTTTCATTCCTGACACAGTATCAAGCAGAAGGCCGACCGGGCATATATAACGGCAGAACCATCTTTTTCTAACCAGGGATATAATTGTAAACCCGATGCCCAGTATGGAGCCGATCCAGATTGTACCGCCCGCCAGAATTGAACATATGGTAATAAACGGGCTTGCCTGTACAAAGATCCTTGAAGTTTTGATCCAGAAAGGAAAGGGAAGCAGTAAAACGGTTGCCAGAATAAAACAACCGATTCTTACATATAAACGAATTCCGGAACTCTTAATTGCCATTGTAAAAATTTCTCCTTGCCGGGATTAACCGGTGATTCTCAGATATAAATAAGCTGCAGATATTATAGTCAGGATTATCAGGCTCAATTTACTCCACAGCCGGATAACCGGCCCTGGCCGGTTATCCTCCGGGACCTGTTTTCCAAATATGCTGCGATGATTAAGCCACGCTATGAAAGGGCCGACAAGAAAGGCAATAACCGATGTCATGTCGATAAATGCCTGAAAACTTTTCATGAATGTACTGATAACCACTAGGCTCGCCAGTACAAGTAAAATTATAATCCAGTCATAAAAGCGCCTTCCCATCAGCTTACCTTCCGACCGGGGAAGCAGATCAATTACAAGGGCTTCTATCACCCTCGGATATCCATCCATAACTGTCAGCAGTGTAGAAAACATAACTGTAATGGCTGCCACACCGATAGGATAATATGCCCAGTTTCCGACAAGTTCCGTAAACAGACGGATTACCTGGTTGGCGAAACCAATGGAGTTCTCTTCGGGGGTCACACCATTGCAGTACATTACAACCATCCCCAGAAGCACAAAACATACAGCCAGTGTAAAAGTAGTTATAAAACCTATATTAAAGTCCAGCCTGGCTTCAGGTATACTCACTTCTCTCCCGAAGTCTTCAGCCTTGGCACGGGCCCACAATGATTGGAGAACCGATGCATCAAGGGGGGTGGGCATGTAACCGGCCATGGCCACTACATAGAGTAAGGTTGGGATATCAAAACTAACGCAGCCCAGGCTCATGCCCTTTAACTTCAGCTTGAAAAGTGCACTGAAAGTGGCAAGCAGGATCAAAAAAGAAAACAGCATCACAATAGCCTTGGTAAGCCGTTCCAGCATATGGTATCTGCCGGTGATCAGAATCACTGCGGAAATCAGGAGAAGTATCCCATTGTCTAACAGAGACCCGAATGAAATTCCCAGTACCGCGTTAATCAATGCTGTAGTGACGAGTCCTATGGCTGCAACAATAAATACCATGCTCAATATCTGGGAAAGGCCGAAAATCCACAGGGTCCAGCGGCCGAAACCGATATAACTGTCCACAAGTGAATGCCCGGTGGCTGCTGCGAACTCGTTACCGAAACGAAGAGCCGGGTACTTGAGCAGGCAGAACAGCAGTATGAACGGAATCATAGCAAGGCCGTAAACCGCACCGGCGCGTGTGGCATAGACAAGGTGTGATACTCCGACTGCAGCGGCAGTATACAGGATACCAGGTCCGAGCAGGGCCAGGATATTTCGATTCGAATCTTTCATTATTCTATTTTCACTTCCCATTTAACCTGAAAGTATCACTCCCTGTTTTTTCAGGCTCGCCTGCAAAGCCTTTATATTTATTTTTCTCAGATCCACATTACTGTTTATTGCCTGTGCAGCAGCAGTTCCCGCAGCTTCCCCAAGGGCAATACAGTGAGGTATATAGTTAAAAAAGTTATTGGCCATTGCATTTGATGAAAAGGCGCGGCAGGCAACAAGCAGGTTATTAATCTTTTTGGGTATCATGCATCGATAGGGCATATAGGTAACCGGAGATTTTAATGATTTCCTACCTCGATCCACATCAGGAAATACAGCAATAGTGTCCTCAAGCGGTCTGTTTGAATCCATATCTTTCTCGGTCATTACATATTCACCAACTACCCTCCTGGCTCCCCTTGTACCCAGCTGTGGGTTGGTAAGTACAATGAAACTTTTATCAAAACCTGGAATGTTTTTTTTGTAATAGTCATGAGTTATCAGCATTTCTTTTCGGCCAAGAAACTCTACTCTGGTGAGTTCTTCAACATCAACCTGGCTTTTGTTGGGATAGCGCGGAAAAACCCAGACAAGACTCTCTTGGTTTTTCAGGTTGCTGGTCATAAAGCCGCCGTGTCCGCCGGCCTTTCTTATCTCACGCATCTGCTCCATGATTTCCTTCTGGTGGGCGCTTTTGTATTCATCATATTTTTTCAGGTCAACATTTGCTATCCAGTAGGAGAAAGATAGATTTGCAATTCTCAATGTTTTATCAATACTGCTTTCAAAATCAGCCCCGGTATACGGCAGCAGGTCACCGTCACCCGTGGAATCGATTACCACCTTTGCCAGTATAGCCTGTCTTCCTGATTTGCTTTCAAAGATAACTCCCTTAACCTGGTTGCCGTCCATTACCGGTTCAGTACCCCAGGCATGGAGGTATGTTTTTACTCCCGCTTCTTCAACCATTTCCTGCAGTATACATTTTGATATTTCTGCATCAATATGTGCGGAGTAAAGCACTCTTTTCTCCCGGACATTAAAAAAGGAGCGGTTCTGGTAATACTTGACCAGCTTTGGGTCGTCCGTTCCCCAGTGTTCCTTTTTGGGGTAATCCGTGGCTTCTCTCTTTTCCAGCCGTTCTATCCACTCCTGGGAAATTCCTGCTATCTGCTGTTTTCCGCTGAAATCGCTAAGGTTGGGGATAATAGTGACCAGCCCACCGGTGCCCATGCCTCCCAGATGCTCATACCTCTCAATGAGCACCGTATCAGCGCCGCTTCTCGCGGCTGTCAAAGCTGCTCCGATACCGCCCGGACCGCCGCCAACAACTACAACATCTGCTGTTCTGCAAACACGGGTCTCACGGACCGCTTCAGTAATAGTCTTGCCTGATATTTTTTGTGTTGAAGCCCCGGACGAATCCGGCAGTGCTATACCTCCTGCACCTATAGCAAGAGCAGCTGCACCCTTTAATGCTGTATTTTTAACAAACTCTCGTCGAGTTATTCCATTATTCACTTCTTTTGATGATTTCATCATGATTTTTCCTCCCCTGGACAAATAAATATTAATAAAACATAATCTTAAAACTAGCCGGGCAGGACTACTCCCTGTTTTTTCAGGCTAGCCTGCAAGCTTTTGATATCAATTTTCCTTAGATCCGAGCCCCCGTTTATTGCCTGTGCCGCCGCGGTTCCCGCTGCCTGACCAAAACAGATACAATGGTGTATTAGATTGAAAGCGTCATTGACCTGCGCGTCTGATGAGAATGCCCGGCATGCTACAAGCATATTGTCAACATTCCGGGGTATCAGACAGCGATAGGGCATGTACATCAAAGGATTTTTTTTATCCATACTCGGAAAAATGGCAATAGTGTCAATAAAAGGCTTCTTTACTTTCATGTCTTCTTTTTTGACAACATAATCCCCTACAACCCGTCTGCCGCCGCGTGTGCCGAGCTGCGGATTGGACAGAACTATGAAACTCTTATCAAAACCTGGAATATTTTTTTTGTAATAGTCATGAGTGATCAGCATCTCTTTGCGGCCCAGAAATTCTACCCGTGTAAGTTCTTCAACATCATACTGGCATTTATTGGCGTAGCGGGGAAAACACCAGACCACACTCTCCTGGTTTTTCAGGTTGCTGGTCATAAATCCAGGAGTCCCTCCGAGTTTTTTTACCTCACGCATCATACCAGTCAGTTCCTTTGCGTGGGCTCCTTTGAACTCCTCATATTTTTTCAGATCAACATTTGCTATCCAGTAAGAAAAAGAAAGATTTGCAATCCTCATTGTCCGTTCTATCTGAGTTTCAAAGCCTGCCCCTGCATAGGGTAATAAATCCCCATCGCCCGTTGAATCGATGACCACCTTTGCCAGAACCGCCTGCCTGCCCGATTTGCTCTCAAAGATAACACCTCTGGCCTTGTTGCCTTCCATTATGGGCTCAGTACCCCAGGAATGAAGATATGTCTTGACGCCTGCTTCTTCCATCATGTCCTGCAACAGACATTTTGAAATTTCTGCATCTATATGCGCAGAATAGCCAACCCTGTTGTCCGGCGCGTAAAAAAGGGAACGATTTTTATAATATTTTACCAGTTCTTTGTCGTCGGAACCCCAGTGCTCCCTTTTAGGGTAATCGGCCCCGTCTCTTTTGTCCAGTCTCTCTATCCATTCCTGGGTAATTCCCGCTATCACCTGTTTTCCGGTAATATCAGTCATGCTGGGGATAATAGTAACAAGGCCTCCGGTTCCCATGCCTCCCAGGTGTTCATACCTTTCAATAAGAACCGTATCAGCACCGCTCCTTGCAGCAGACACAGCGGCCCCGATACCGCCCGGACCGCCGCCGACAACTACAACATCAGCAGTCCGGCAGACACGGGTTTCCCGGACAGATTCTTTGATTGTTATTCCTGTTATTTTTGCAGCCTCTGCTGATCGGGCTGAGGTTGAAAACGCAATGCCTCCGGTGCCGACAGCAAGGGCTGCAGCCCCTTTCATTGCCGTATTTTTAACGAATTCCCGACGGGTTATTCCATCTGTATCCTTAAATGACATGGCAAGTTCTCCTTACTTAAAAACAATATTGCGATGGTAAAAAGGCCGTGTAACCGCAAGAATCTCACAGCCGATTACCAATCGCTGTCCGTTTATTATTTTCTTTCTCCCCTTAGACCTGAAAAATAGGTGTCGAATGCCTTAAACCTGTCCAGGCTGGGAACCGGCCGGGCGCCGGGTGCTGTATCGAATACCATTACTTTTTTATCATCCATTTTAAAAGCCGGCCACTCGGGCAGACCTGATCCGTTTGGATTGCCTGATTTAGCGAAGTTTACCCAGTAGGAACTGATCATATCGGAAAGCTTCAGATCCGCTTCTTTAGGCTCACCAGCGGGACCACCACTAAGTGTCCGGAATGCATAGGGGACATCACTGCCATGGCCGGAACCGCCGTCAGGAGAATTTGGATGGTAATCAAAGTAATACTGGTAGACCTTATTTTTGCCATTTTGGGTCTGAAGACGGGACCATGCCAGTGTGTTCCATGTAAATGTGTCGTTCCTGTTGTCCCTGGATGCCTGTGTTGCCTCGGCTTCTGTTGAATGTGGGTATGCCGTAAGAAAAATATCTGCCTGGGCTCCATATTGAGTTTTGATCTGTTCCTCAAATTGTTCCGGTGTCAGGTTCTGAGTCCCGCCTAATGAGCCCATTTCATCCGAGGTATGCCCAACTAAAACGGGTGTATCATTAAACTTCCCTTCCTCATATAAAGAGTAGAGGTCGTTTGATATAACATATCCGTCTGCAACAGGCGTGAATCTCATTCCTCCGAATCCGCCTTTCTGTGTTTTCTGGAGGTCTTCAGCGCTTAATGCGCGTGCTTCCTTAATATTGGAAACTCCAAGCTCCTTTAAAAAACCAATGCCTGTTGATTCTGCAAATTCAAGAGATGGAATCCCCATACCAATGCTTGTCTGTTTTGAAGTCTGTAAGGGAGTAAAAGAGCCTCCGCTCATGCAGATAGCGCGATGAAAAAGCTTTTTTGTAAGAGGTGTGGCCGCCAATAGACTGATTGCTGCGCCTCCGGCAGAATGACCGAAAATAGTCACATTGGAAGGATCACCACCAAATTTGGCAACATTATTCTTAACCCATTTAAGACCCTCGACCATATCAAGCATTCCGTAGGTTCCCGATCCATGGCCGCTTTCCATGCTGAGCTCAGGGTGTGCAAGAAAACCGAAAAGACCAAGTCGATAGGCGACACTTACCAGAACTACTCCCTTTTTCGCAAGACCCGCTCCGTCATACATGGGGGTGCTTGTAGAACCTCCGACATAGCCGCCTCCATGAACCCAGTAG
>JASFHE010000324.1:0-7437 GCA_050123415.1 Desulfobacteraceae bacterium
GCTTGCATACCTGGCAGATGAATATGGTTTTGAAAAGATAGTAGATACTCTTACGCGAATGGTTGAGTCGAAAAAACAATAATTTCTTAATAAAGAGAGGCCTATGGAAAAATATAAAATGTATATAGGAAACAGGTGGGTTCCGGCGTCCCCGGGAAAAACCTACATAGTTACAAACCCTGCAACCGAAGAGATCATTGCGGAAATCCCGCTTGGCGGCAAAGAAGATGTTGATCTGGCAGTAAAGGCTGCAAAAGAAGCCTTTCCGAAATGGTCAAAGCTGCCCCAGGCAGAAAGAACAGCCAGGGTTGTCAAAATCTCAAATCTTCTAAATGAAAGAGCTGATGAATTTACACGACTGGATTGCCTTGATCATGGAACGTCTATAAACCTGGCCAGGATTTTTACATCAGCCACTGCCAATAACCTGGAATTTAACGCACACGCGGCCAGGGCTATGCTGGGAGATGTTATTCCCATCAGGCCGGATATTTTTCATTATTTTATACATGAACCTGTAGGTGTATGCGCCCTGATCATTCCATGGAATGTACCGTTGATGATGATTGGCGCAAAGCTTGGCGCGGCGCTTTCAGTGGGAAATACCTGTGTTATTAAACCACCCAGTATTGATTCCATGGCTGCCTTAAAGCTGGGAGAGATCATTGAACAATGCGATCTGCCTCCGGGTACCGTGAACATTATAACCGGACCCGGCGGGACTGTCGGTGAAGAGCTGTGCTCCCATCCTGACGTTGACCTTATATCTTTTACAGGCAGCAGCGAAACAGGCAAGATTTTAATGGAGAGAGCAAGCCGTTCTGTAAAACGCCTAGCTCTGGAGCTTGGCGGGAAAAATCCGTTTATTGTTCTTGAAGATGTGGATATTGAATCAACCGCAAAAAGGGCTGTTGCATGCTCATTTGAGAACAGCGGACAGATCTGCGCATCTCCGGGCAGATACTATATTCACGAGTCCATATATGATGAATTCCTGGAAAGATATATCACTGCTGCTAAAAATTTTGTTGTTGGTGATCCCTTTGACGAGAAAACCCAGATGGGTCCGCTGGTGAGTGCTGAACACCGGGATAAAGTGGAAGGATACATAAAAAAAGGAATCGATGAAGGCGCCACCCTGGCTCTGGGAGGAGAGCGTCCCACCGAACCACCGTTGAACAAAGGTTTTTATGTTATGCCGACAGTCTTTACGGATGTCACCGATAATATGACAATTGCCCGTGAAGAGATATTCGGTCCTGTCGCCTGTATAATGAAATTCTCATCAGAAGAGGAAGTGATAAAACGCGCCAATGACAATGTGTTTGGTCTCAGCGCTTCAGTCTGGACAAGAAATACGGTCAGGGCCATGAAAATCGCAAAGGCTCTTGACTCCGGCTGTGTGTGGATTAACGATCACCTGACGATCTTTTCCGAAACACCCTGGGGCGGAGTGAAAGAAAGCGGTATTGGCAGAGAAAACGGGGTAATCGGACTGGAAGAGTATACGAGAAGAAAACTCGTGGCAATTAATATGAATGAGTCCTGATAAATACTTTTACATATGAATGCATAAATATAACCGGGCCTGCATCAAGCAGGCCCGGTTTGCTACTGTATAAGGGATTATCTCATACATTTATCTCACATATTCCGATGCAAAACCGTTGATTCCAAGCTTTTCCAGAGTATCCCTGAGCGGCAGCCCGGTCTCTTCATCCCACCCCCGTATCCTGTAAAATTCTTTAAGCATGTTCATGTATTTTTCACGGTCCAGGATTCTGCCTCTGGTATTTATCACGCTGTCTCCTGGTCCAGGGACAAGAATCCCGGTGTGTGCAGGGCTTTCAAGTGGTTCCGTGAAGTTATGCGGCATAGGGTAATCCTCTTCCGGTGTCCTGCGGCCTTCACGCAGCAGGATAAGCCTTTGAAGATTGTAAATACGTTCGCCTGTCTCTTCGAGCGCCTCCCCGGAAACGCCTGTGATGGCGGAAAATAGTTTTGCTTCCAGTTCCGGGTCTCCAAAGCGGTCAGGAGTACCGAATGAATATGAAATCGGGTATGCCCAGTCGCAGAGGCCGAGACTCTCCTTGATATATGTGCGGTTCTGGATGGTCTTTGCGGCCATGGCCTGACCTTCGTAACCCGAGAAATCAGCCGCGGCCTCGCTGTTCCATATCTCACGGGCGATCCGGCGTATCAGCTCATTATTAACACCGGTTGACCCGGGCTGGCGCTGTTCGTGAGACCATGGGATATGCACAAAGGCGATATCATGATAATTTATATGGTGCACCCTGGGTTCCAGGGGATAGAAAAGCGCCATGATGGGATATGCCCTTGGAGAAAAGATATCGTTCTGGCCGATTGGCGCGACACTGCGGCGAAGGAGTGCTTTTGCTTTTGGCGGTGCCTGGTCACTGCCCCTGTACAGCCCTTCTGCCAGGATTTTACCAATCCCTTTCCTGTGGGCAATGGCATCCATGAGTTTATCAAGAAAGTCGCCGGTCCCCAGTTCTCCAAGAGGAAGGCCTGCCTCTTCATCGGTGAGAGCTCCGGCTTTATAACAATCATACAGCCAGTCGCAGATGCTGTTCATTTCCCATGAATCAAAACCATAATCATTGGCCTTGACCGGAGCGTAGAACAGAGTTTCAATGGGCTCCTCTTCTTTGCCGTATGCCCAGGGAAGATAATATTCCACTGATTCGCATTTTCGGTGTCCAACATGTTTCTTCCCGTAACGATATATACCTGCAACGCATTCCAGGCCGCACATATAGCAGCCTCCCTTGCCTATTACTTCGAGCTCGTCAGCATATTTGGTTCCTTCTATGTGTGGTGCATGGGTCAGGCGAATCCGCTTACTTATTTTAAAGGTATAGCGGTTCAGTTCTGTCAGTTTTTTAGGATGGGCCACCTGTACCCTGCCGCTGCCGCGGATAGCTATGGCCTTCAGGTTTTTGGAGCCCATTACCGCGCCGAAACCTGCTGACACGGTGCAGTCATGGGTTGCCATGGCCAGGGCGGTTTTTATCAGGTTTTCCCCTGCAGCGCCGATAACAATCCAGCGTGTTTTTTTTCCATGGGCCTGTTCCAGTAACGCCCCGGTCCTGTATCCGTTGATACCCCACATGGAGGAAGCGTCTTTAATCTCTATTTTATCATCTTCAATAAGCAGATAAACAGGATGTTTGGCCTGTCCGGTGACTAAGAGACCGTCATAACCGGCTTTCTTTAATTCCGGGCCAACAAAGCCGGTCAGGTTGCCGTAACAGTAGCCTTCTGGGACAGTGGCAGGTGATTTGCCTACTACAGAGGTCATGGTGGCCCCCTGGGCCCTTGTGGCTACAACAGGCCCCACGGAGAAGATAAGGCAGTTTTCAGGGTCAAAGGCCCTGGTTTCAGGTTTGACATTTTCCCAGTAGAGGGCAAGGCCCACGCCCCGGCCCCCCAGATATTTTTCAACATATGGTCTTGAGTCGATAATTTTTATCTGATAATCAGTGAGATTGATATAAAGGATCTTGCCCATCCAGCCGTGCATTAGTCTGTCTCCTTTTTAAATTCCCTTTATTACAATAGTCGTATTCTGAGTGAATTTTTCCATAAGATCTTTAATGCTATCTCTTTTTTATGATTAAATTCAAAAGCACGTTATATCAGAAAGGATACAACAAGCTTTTATACTTTATTTTGATTAAAATCAAGGGCTCAGATGTGGATAGTCAGGTAATATACTTTAACAAGAAATATGTTGCATTGGACCCGGCATATCCTTTAATGTAATGAAAACTATACAGGAAACCGCAAAAAACAAAATAAATGAGGGCATCTCTGTTTTTGTGTTGCCTGAATAACAGTGTCCGGCGTTTATCATACCTCTTCATTTATAAGGAAGGCTGAATGGAAAAATTATCCGGGAGGGCAACATGAAAGAACTTAAGGGGAAAACGGCATTCATAACCGGAGGCGGCAGCGGGATCGGCCTGGGGATGGCAAAGGTATTTGCTTCTGAAGGTATAAAGACTGTTATTGCCGATCTTCGTCAGGATCATCTGGATAGTGCTGTTTCATATTTTGAAAACAAAGGTCAGGCTGTTCATCCGATTCTTCTTGACGTATCGGACAGAAATGGATTTGAAAAGGCCGCTGTAGAAACAGAGAAGATATTCGGACCTGTTGATATATTATGCAATAATGCCGGGATCAATATAATCAGGTCAATTGATCAGGCTCAATATGAAGACTGGGATTGGCTGATGGATGTTAATCTGGGCGGAGTTTTCAACGGTCTTATAACCTTTATCCCCCGTTTAAAGCGGGTCGGAAATGGCCATATTGTAAACACATCTTCAATTGCCGGTATAGTAGCAGGACCCGGAACAGGTATCTATTCAGCTACAAAATTCGCTATTCGCGGATTGTCAGAGTCGTTGCGCTATGATCTGGCGCCCTTTGGTATTGGTGTTTCGGTTTTATGCCCGGGAACAGTTGCCACGAATCTGCAGCAGAGTGAAGAAAACAGACTTAAAAAGTATGAAGGCAATATTGATGAGGAAACCCGTCAAACAAGGGAATTAGCCGGGCGTGTCTTCAGAGAGGTGTTGCCTACCGGTATGGATCCTGTCGAAGTTGGAGAAAAGGTTTTAAAGGCAATACAGCGCAATGATTTTTATATCCTGCCGCATCCTGAGTTTAAAGAAGAATTTCAGGAATCCTTTAATGAGATAATTGCTGCCCTGCCTGATGAACCGTTTGATCAAAAGCGTGAAGTATATGAAGAAGAGCGAAGGCAATCACGCAGGGATGCGAGGGAGAGAGCGAATGCGCTGTATACAAAGTCTCCTTTAGAGTGATGCAAACCCGGATGAAACAGTGAAAAAAAGATGAGGCAATATGAAAGAATATAAGATGTGGATAGGCGGAAAATGGGTTGAAGCCGAGTCTGGCAAAACTTTTACCACTGTAAATCCTGCGACAGAAGAAGTAATCGGCACTCTCCCTATGAGTGATGAACCGGATGTTGACAAGGCGGTCGCTGCTGCCCGGGATGCGTTTCCGATCTGGTCGGGTAAATCTGTACAGGAGCGGTCGGCAATACTGAACAGTATCGCAATCTCAATCAAAAACCGGATAAATGAGCTGGTAGATATCCATGTGATGGATCATGGATCACCTGGATATGTTGCAGGTCTTTTCGCCCGATCCGTGCCGGAACATTTTCAGTACGCCGCCGAGATGAGCAAGTCTATCATGGGAGAGGAAGGGATTCGTCCCGCGCCTCCTGAGGGATTGTTCTATATTTCCAGAGAGCCGCTCGGTGTTTGCGCCGGGATTATTCCATGGAACATTCCCTATATGATTACCGCCAAGATCGCCGCTACCCTGGCAACAGGAAATACCTGTATTATCAAACCGCCCACCCTGGTCTCTCTGCCTGCATTGAAAATCGCAGAAATTCTGTCTGAATGCGAAGACTTGCCCAAAGGAGTAGTTAACATCATTACCGGCCCCGGCAATCCTGCCGGAGAAGCCCTGGCCGGTCATCCTGGTGTGGACATGGTGGCATTTACAGGCGGTTATGAAACCGGGAAGGCAATCATGACCGCTGCAGGCAGGACAGTCAAACCCGTTTTCCTGGAACTGGGTGGAAAAAATCCTTTTATTGTCCTTGAAGATGCTGATCTGGATGAGGCAGTACCCAGAGCTGTATCCTCTATCACTTTCAACAGCGGCATGGTGTGCGGATCGACAGGGCGATTTTACGTACACAAAGATCTTTATGATGAATTTGTCGAAAGGTTCCTTTTGGAGATCAGAAAAGTAACTGTTGGGAACCCGGCTGATCCAAAAACTCAAATGGGCCCGGTAGTCAGTGCAGAGCACCGTGAACGGGTGGAAAACTACATCACGATCGGAAAAGAAGAAGGCGCAAATCTTATATATGGAGAAAACAGGACACTTGAAACGCCTCTGGATAAAGGGTACTTTGTTTTGCCGGCAGTATTTACTCATGTGGGGCAGCATTCACGACTGGGAAGAGAAGAAATTTTCGGCCCGGTCGCCTGCATCATGGAACCCTTCACTTCGGAAGAGGAAGTGATCAGACTTGCCAACGACACACCCTTTGGGCTGACAGCCACGGTGTGGACCAGGAACACGGCCAGGGGGATACGTATCGCCAATAAAATAGATGCCGGTAATGTTCGCGTTAATAGCGGATCAGTGGCCTTTGGCAGCGATCTTCCATGGGGCGGATTCAAAGCCAGCGGCTTCGGAAAGGAAGGATCACGGTACGGGCTTGAGGAATTTACCCGTTTAAAACTGATCTGTGTGGATACATCAATATAAACCTATTAAAGAAGAGGATTTCATATGCAGAAGATAACAGAAAATGTTTATGTCGAAACAGGTTTCCAGGGTTGCAATTCAGGCTTTGTAGTGACAAAAGAAGGATCTGTAGTAATTGATACTCCAATGGTGCCAGTAGAGGCTATGGACTGGGCGCGGAAGATTAACGAACACGCCCCTGTAAAATATGTGATTTTAAATGAGGCACATACAGATCATTATTGCGGAAGCTGTTATCTGGGCGGCACAGTCATAGGGACAGAGGAATCCGTAAAAGCCCTGAGGAATGCCAAAATTGAAGATCTTATTGGAGAGCTTTCCTGGATGGCGCCTGACAGCCCTAAACCTGATCATACATTCTATTTCAGACCGCCGGAGATTTCTATTGATGGCGAGATGGTATTATATCTCGGTGAACACTCCATAAAAATACTTTCGGTTCCCGGGCATACTCCAAAACAGCTTGCAGTGCATGTGCCTGAAGAAAGAGTCCTCTTCACCTCCGACAATATTAATCTGGCCATACCGATATTTATTAATGCCCTTCCTGAAGAGTGGATAAAATCACTTGATCGGTTGAGTGAACTGGATGTTGATCATGTTATTCCCGGTCACGGTGAGGTAACGGATAAGAGCGCCTTTGATGTTATGAAGGGTATGATTCAAATGTGGATAGACTTTGTCAGAGGAGCAATAAAAGAAGGTCTTGGTATTGAAGAGGTGCGTCAAAAAATAATGACAGCAAAAGAATTTGCTGATGTTCCCAAAGAAGGGCCGATGGCAGGCATCTTTAACATGAATCTGGAAGCGCTTTACAGGGCGTTGTCAAAATAAAAAACAGCCTGTGAAATAATTTTTCCGAAAGAAAGGAAAAAACATGAAGAAGGATAAAAAAGATGATGAATTATTACCTGAATATGACTTTGATTATTCAAAGGCGACTAGTGTTATGTCATGCATCGAATGTCCTTGAACAAGTGTTTTTGTAGGGTCGGGATTTATTCCCAATGTTGTTGACTTAAGGAAATCGCAACAACCATTTTCACCGGATCACCACCTACGTCATTCCACGGCTTGACCGTG
>JASFHE010000325.1:0-7414 GCA_050123415.1 Desulfobacteraceae bacterium
ATGTTATTTTACAAATGGAATACCGCCATACTCAAAGGCAAAAAGCTATAGACTCTCACACACGTCGAAATAAATTATCGATCCACTTAGAATAAGCTATGTGGTAAAGTTACGAAGTCAAATTAAAAGAATATCTGAATCTGCCCTCGGAAATATTTGACAGGCTTATCCTCCCGACAGTTGTCATCTTTCTTCTTCTTTCAGCCGGGAAATTTCTATGTAACCTTATTATAAAAAGACGCAACCTGGATGTAAAAGTCGCCTATCGATGGCGTCGTGCGATTTTATACACATATACGATACTATTAATACTAATGATCGGCCCTATATGGACAAGGGGCATTACCTCTCTCACAACCTTTCTGGGCCTGGCAAGTGCGGGTATTGCCGTTGCGATGCATGATACTATCGCCAACCTGGCAGGCTGGCTTTTTATAATCTGGAGAAAACCATTCAAGGTTGGAGACAGGGTCGAGATAGGCGATATTGCAGGTGATGTTATAGACATCAGAATATTTCAGTTCAGCCTGATCGAGATCGGCAACTGGGTGGATGCGGACCAGAGCACCGGCAGAATAGTGCATATGCCAAACAGCAAGATACTCCGTGAGCACCTTGCAAACTATCATATAGGTTTTGAATATATCTGGCACGAGATACCCGTACTTATAACCTTTGAGAGCGACTGGAAAAAGGCAAAGGAGATACTTAAAAAGGTAACAAGTGAAGACATCGAGCATCTCTCGGACGGTGCGCAGGAGCAGATCCGCAGTGCCGCGAATAAGTATATGATTTTCTATGGAGCCCCTACCCCCATTGTTTATACTACAGTTAAGGACAGCGGAGTGATGCTGACCATACGCTATCTCGTAAATCCCCGCCAGCGTCGCTCAAGCGAACAGAAAATATGGGAATCTATTCTGGATTCCTTTGATAAAGAAGAGAATATTGATCTGGCATACCCAACAACCCGTTTTTATAGATGGGAACAGCCAAAAGGGAGTCAGAGTCAACCAGCCGAATAATCTGTATAAACATATTTTGACATGGTTATTCCAATAAGATAATATTCCGTTAAATTATCTTCTATCAGCCATTTATATTGCTGATCTTACTATTATTTATAGAAAGGAACCTTAATGAACCAGGACCGTACCGAACGCAGACTCAGTGGAATTCTCAGTGCTGATGTTGTTGGGTATAGCCGACACATGGAAGATAATGAAGAATGGACCATTCAGAACCTGGAAGACAATAAAAAACTGATAGCCGGGCTCATCAAAGAATATAGCGGCCGAATAGTAAATGCTCCGGGAGACAATGTCCTTGCTGAATTCAGCAGTGTTGTAAACGCTGTTGAATGCGCGGTCAGAATACAGCAGGAACTGAAGAAAAAATATACTGATTCACCTGAAAAAAAACGAATGCAATTCCGAATAGGTGTTAATCTCGGTGATGTAATAATTAAGGGTAACAGCATCTACGGAGATGGTGTAAATGCTGCATCACGTATAGAGGCATTTGCCGATCCGGGAGGTATTTGCATATCACGGTCTGTGTATGATCAGGTTAAGAGAAAAATTGATGTACAGTTTGACTTCCTCGGTGAGCAGTATGTTAAAAATCTGGATGAACCGATCCGGATATATAAAATATTACTTGAGCCCACCCCCGATAAAACAAATATAAAAACAAACTCCCTTGAAAAGGCATCTTTTGACCGTATGGCATACCCGCTACCGGAAAAGCCTTCTATCGCAGTCATGCCGTTTGACAATCTGAGCGGAGACCCTGATCAGGAATATTTTTGTGACGGCCTTACAGAAGAAATTATTACAGGGCTTTCCAAAAATCCCGAGATCTTTGTAATTGCCAGTAATTCAGCCTTTTCCTACAAGAATAAGCGGATAAAAGCCCAACAGGTAAGTGAGGAGCTTGGGGTCCGCTATATTCTTGAAGGGAGTGTAAGAAAGCAAGGCAATAAAGTAAGGGTAACGGTTCAGTTAATCGACGCGGTCAAAGGATATCATATATGGTCAGAACGTTATGACCGGGAGATGATTGATATCTTTAGCCTTCAATCGGAAATCACCACGCAGATATCTGTGGAATTA
Source organism: Desulfobacteraceae bacterium (assembly GCA_050123415.1). Lineage (GTDB taxonomy): Bacteria > Desulfobacterota > DSM-4660 > Desulfatiglandales > HGW-15 > JAAZBV01. The sequence goes on from JASFHE010000325.1 coordinate 2,115, forward strand.
AGAATCAAGCTCATTGACGGAGATATTGTCAGGCGCTATCTGGGAAAAGAAACTCAACATTATGAAGCATGGCTTACCATGCTCAGATATCTTCAGGAAAAAAAATATGAAATGACAAGGCAGTCAGCTGAAAAGCTGATAAAAATTGCCCCCTCTGAACCTGAGGGCTATTACGGGCTGGGTATCTATCACGTCTACCAGATCCTGTATGAAAGAAGCGAATCACCGAAAGAATCTTTAAAACTGGCCGAAGAGTATGCAGAAAAGGCCTATAAACTGGACAGATCATATGGACATTCGAGGCTGCTCTATGCCTACATAGACCTTTTAAAAGAAAATTACGAATCAGCCATAACCCATCTGGAAGAATGGGTTGATATGGACCCGAACAGTGCAATAGCCCAGTATTATCTTGGTTACTTCCTCTATTTAATAGGTGAGTATGAGAAGGCAATACTGAGTATAGAGCGAGCTATACGCCTTGATCCCTACCCGGATGTGGAATTTTTTGTATACCTGGGCGCAGTCTATTCCGTCCCCTTCAGAAATAAGCTCTTTGATCAGGAGAAAGCCAAGGAATATGGTCAAAAGGCCTTAAATATTGACCCGAACGACCTGGGAGCACACTGTATGCTGGCAGGAGTTTACTCAACCGACAATGAGATGGACAAGGCACATTATCATGCCTCGGAAGTGCTTCGTATTATGCCGAACTTTACACTGAAAGTTTATGAGTCCTACATGAGAGTTCAAAAGGACAAGGAAGTGCTTGCTTACAAAATCGAATCTCTCCGCAAGGTAGGAATCCCGGAAGCGTAAATGTATGTAGGCCGCGGCTGGGGCTCTACGGAATTGCAGGTAAGCCGGATTGGCGCCAGACCGGAGATAGCAGTAATAACACCGAAGACTTGATTTTTTCTCTGCCGGCAGCAAAAAAACAGAAAAATTGTCTTCGGGATATTCTATAATCGGTTTGTGCATACCGCTAAATCCCGCGTTACTGAAAAGCACGTATATATTCCCAAAATGTCCATATTACTTCCAGCTTGCGTTTTTTATTTTATGTCAGATAGTTACCACTGAATATTTACTTTTTTGAGTAAATTTTTTATTGAATAATCCGGGCTGTATTGCCTCCGTATAACACAGATTTTCCAGGCAAGTTTGCTGGAGCAAAAATCACCTTTAAATACACTTTTATTTCGGTCGATATGTATCTTTTGCCCCGTTTATCTCTGCATTTTAACCAAACCTGAAAGGCATACAATATAGTGGGGATGATTTCTCATTGACATACAACATATAAGCCCATATACTCCAATTCTCGAAATGGGTATTCTTATTATAAAAAATTACTTTAGCATAACATCTGTGTCTTCATGCGGATTTCCATGTACACATAAAGGATCTTCCGTCTTCCGGTCTTTTGTTTTTCTGTTTCTCTGTGTCTTTTCAGCAGCATTTATTATCATCCCAATTTCTGTAAAAGACTGCCGCGCAGGGAATACAGACAAGCCTGTTATATACAGGGTACAAAGCGGAGACACACTGATTGAAATCGCCCGTAAATACCACGTCTCCACAAATTCCCTCCGGCGGTTAAACAATATTTCGGGAGACAGGATCTATCCGGGTCAAAAACTGAGGCTTCGTCCCTCTCTAACAGCCGATGGGCGGACCTGCATAGTAAGAAAAGGGGACACGCTTTCTGATATTGCCCGGCAATATGGCTTGAGTATCCGGGATTTAAAAGATCTCAATGAACTTAAAAACGACACAATCTACCCTGGCATGAAACTGACAGTAGTAGAAGATTCGGAAGAAGAGGAGGAAGAGGCTCAATTTGAGTATGTTGTTAAAAAAGGTGAAAACCTTTATTCCATATCCCGTAAATTTAATGTTGGAGTTGATCTTCTGCGCCAGTTGAACAAGATTGATGGTAAAAATATATATCCCGGCCAGAGGCTGCAGCTTAAACCCACATCACTGGATGAAGCAGTATATGTAGTTCGCTCGGGAGATACCCTGTCTGAGATAGCCCGGAAGTACCATATTAAGATTTCAACCCTGAGAAAACTCAACGGGATCAGTGGAAGTAAGATCCTGGTGGGACAGAAGCTGCGCATAAAGGCCTCACAAACAGGTATTCACATGGTGGAACGTGGTGATGCACTCTGGGAGATCGCCCAGGCATACGGAATGACTGTGGACGATATAAAGGATCTAAACGGGCTTACTTCAGACCAGATCTATCCCGGACAGGAGCTTAAACTGAGTCCTGAAAAGTCAGAGGCCTATGATCGCTATACAGTTAAACCCGGTGACTATCTTAACAGTATAGCCCGATTACATCAGATGGATTTACCGGAACTGATGAAAATCAATAACCTCAAAAAATCTGTTATCCATCCGGGAGATATATTAAAGGTAAAACCAATACTGCGTAAGGGAAAGGAATGGATAAAGATCAGTGAGATCAACTGGGAAAACCTTATCAATCCCCGGCACAATGTAAAAAGTATACCTTCCGGGAACGGGCCCTATTATCATACACAGCCCAGGGCTTACAGTCAGAAGAACAGTGAATATTTTGAGAACCCGCGCCTGTCTCCCCTGACTGCATATAGGAGGGGCACTGCTCTTCTGAATGCACTGGACCATGAGCTTGAAAGAGTTGGTCGGTTGAGTAAAGATCTCGAGGGGTGGCATTTTGTTCTGGATCCGGGACACGGCGGCCAGGATCCCGGAGCTATTGCCAAGACCAGTGATGGTGGAGGAAAAAGTGTTTACGTCGTGGAAGACGAATATGCATATGATATGGCATTACGTGTTTATGTGCTGCTGCGCCTTCACTCAGCTGAAGTTACAATGACCCTGCTGAGCCCCAATCATCTGATACGGGGATCGACCCCTCCTTCAAAGACCTTTGTGAATGAGAAAAATGAGGTCTATAACAGTTATGATCATAACAAGAGTAACAATCGGAAAGACTGGCCAATTGGAGGAAGGAACGGAAATCTCTATACAAGAGTAAATATTTCTAAAAATGCCTTCAAAGGCGTCCCCCAAAATCGCAGGATATTTCTATCCTTTCATGCCGATGTAGACCCTAATATGCCTGAGGCGCCCCTTGTACTCTATTACAGGTCCAGAAGAGGCAGTATTGACACTAAATCCAGAAACTTTGCAAAGGCCCTGCTGCCAACCCTTGGAGCCGGCGCCTATACACGCGGCCAGAACCTTGGTGTACTGAGGAATAATCCGGCTTCACTAAAGATACTGCTGGAACTCAAAAACCTTGCATACCCGGACCATGCATGGGCTCTTCGTTTTGAAGAGTTAAGACACAGGGACGCGGAAAAGGTGGTAAGGGGTATACTGGAATATGTCAGAAGCAAATCCTGAACAGATGTTGGTTGCAGTTAACCTTGCCCCGGTTAATGTATTTTTACCATTATTTATCTATCTCTGCGCTTTGCTTCACGCCTTTCAATCTCATCGGCGAAAATATCAAGTGTCAGAGGACATGGATACTGATTAACATCTACATACTGGCAATCAGTTTGATTGCATCTTACAAAAAGTTCCTTTTTATATTTCATACCCATAGAGCGTTTATTCATTAAAGTGAGTTCGACATCCTCTGATACAACGTTACAAAAATAATCCCTTCTTCGTCCCTTTAACAAAGATCGTTCCTTTCTTTAGGAGGACGGATATTTCATTATTTTTAAAATACCCATCGGCTCTACACTATTGCTGCTTTACATTTTTAATTTGTTTTAACAGATTACACCGGGTGTCGGTCAATCTGTATCGCTTTCCTTATTATCCTCATCTAAATTCTGATCATTTTTACCCTGCCTTCGACCAAGTTTTTCTTTGGCTTTTTTCTTTCGTTTCGTTTCTTTCATTTGTTTTTTTAAAGTATGGTTATTTCGTTTTGCCATAATCCTCCCTATTAAAGATTACATGTAAAATGATTCAAATACTTAATCCCTGACACTGTTTACTTCTTTCTTTAATACTTTACCGGCTGCAAATTTACAAACATTAATGGCTTTAATTTTAATCGCTTCGCCGGTTTTAGGATTTGTTCCCATTCTGCTGTTCCTTTTTACTACTTTAAATGAGCCAAAACCTGAGATGACAATAGAATCCTTCCTTTTTAAGGCTTCTCTAATATGAGAAATAATACAATCCACAATAACCTGAGCCTTATTTTTTGTTCCGACCAGCTTTGCCACTTCATTAACTATATCGCTTTTAATCATGATTAACCCTTTTTATGAAAATGTTAATTTAATACAGGATAAAAGTCTATTGTCTCGATCAAATACAGGTTTCAGATTAGCAGGCGGAAGCGGATACACAGATATTTGCCAGAACAGCTTCATCCCGGCCGCCGGTCAAAGTGAGAGATGCGATTTCAGGAGCGGACAATCTTATATTGATGTAACGTTTCTGTTCCGGAATACTCTTTTTGCGGACAAGATTCCCTGCACTGTCTGTAGCTGAAATATCTACAGGGCCTCCAAATGTCCCTATCTTTAAATTAACTGTTGTCATGGGAACTGGCAGAACAATTTCCATGCCGTTGTTAGGAAATTTTAGCCCCTGACCATTACCGTTGACACTGATGGATACCTTCGGGTTTGACCCCAGTATCGTAAAATTGAATCCTGCGAATGAAAAACTTGATAAAAATTGAGTACTTCCCGCGAAAAGATCAAAGGCGGCACATAATTGAAAAGCTGACATTTATTCTCCTTTTAACAGGTTAGGTTTAAAGAACTCAGTCTTTTATGAATTTAATTCTTCTCTATATCAGTTGTAGATACTTCTTCTCCTGGCTTCATTTTCCATTGTGACCAGCTGTCTTTCGAGGTTTCTGATATCTCTGCCCAATGAGTCCTTTTCTTGATTAAGCCTTCTTAAAATTATTTTGTCTTTACTACCGCTTGCCCGAGCAATATTTGAGTTTACTTTATTCAGACTGTCTTTTTTGTTTTGCAGCCTGCTCTGGATCTGTTTTTTGGATGGCATATTTATTCTCCTGTCAGGTAATTGTTTTATAGTTAGTGCCCATCCAGAAACCGGCGTTTTTGCTAGACATAGGAAAAAACGGGATCTGGAAGGAGGCCCCAATATAGCATTAACAGGCCTTTCCAGCACTGACGCCAACTCATTTAAGTCAATTTAGGTTAATTTAAAAACACTTATGCCATCTTTTTATGCGATGATTTTTATAAATGCCCTGTTTTCTATGAGTTTGCTAAAACCTCACTTCTGGCTAACGT